>CAZARJ010000409.1:0-1913 GCA_964487515.1 uncultured Conexibacteraceae bacterium
ACCGCGGGGCTGAGCATGGACGACCTCGAGGGCGCCCCGGTGATCGGGGTCAGCGGGGGCACGATCGCGAGCGCGTTCGAGGACGGCAAGATCGACGCCTACGGCGGGGGCGACGACGGAGTTCGCGGCCCTGCAGGCGAAGGGCGTCGAGCAGCGCAACATCACGCCCGAAGCGCTCGCGGAGCGGCCCGCGGCCTCGTTCGTGGTCACCCCGGAGAAGATCGAATCCGAGGGCGACGTGCTCGAGGGCTTCATGCGGGCCTACGCGAAGGCCACCTGGGCCGGCCTGCAGAACCCTGAGGCCCTGGAGGCGATGGCCCGCGAGGTGGTCCCGGAGGAGTGGAAGAACGAGGACGTCGGCCTGGCGACGATGGAGCTGGTGCTCGAGGCGGTCACCCCGGATGACCCGGACCGGATCGGCGAGGTGCGCTCCCGCGTCTGGGATGCGGCCCAGGACCAGCTCGTGGAGGTCGGCGAGCTCGAGGAGCCGGTGGACCTCGAGGCGCTGCTGAACGACCGGTTCATCGAGGCCGCCAACGACTGGGACCGCGCCGAGGTCGAGGCCGACATGGATGCCTGGCTGAAGGAGAACGGATAGGCGCACGCTCGCCGGGCCCGCGCCGCGTGCGGTGCGGGCCCGGCGGCGTTGATCGCCACTGCGCCATTCCACCGGGGAGCTTCGCGTCGGGATGCCGGCGTGGATCTCCCCGGCGGCGGCTTTCGATGCCGGGCTCGTGGTCCGGATCTGCGATCTTTGGCGTTCCATGCGAACGAAGATCTGCGGCATCACGAGGCTTGAGGACGCTGAGGCGGCGGTCTCGGCCGGGGCCTGGGCGGTGGGCCTCAACCACAGCCCCGAGAGCCCCCGGCTGATCGACCCCGCCGAGGCGGAGCGGATCGGGGCCGCCCTGAAGCGCCGCTGCGAGGTCGCGGGCGTGTTCGTCAACGCGACGCTGCAGGAGATCGCGATCGCCGCCGAGCGGGCCGGGATGACGCTCGTGCAGCTCCACGGCGAGGAGGGACCGAGCTTCTGCACCGAGGTCGCCCGCCGGACCGGAGCCCGGGTGATCAAGGCGTTCCGGGTCCGCAGCCCCGCCGACGTGACCGCCGCGCGCGCCTTCCGCACCGGCTACCACCTCTTCGACGCCTACTCGCCGGGGCGCCACGGCGGCACCGGCGAGACCTTCGACTGGGACCTTGTGGCGCGCCGCCGCGGCGGCGTCCCGGCGCTGCTCGCGGGCGGGCTGACGCCGGACAACGTGGGCGCGGCGATCGCGGCGGCCAACCCGTGGGGCGTCGACGTCGCCGGCGGGGTCGAGTCGGCGCCCGGGATCAAGGACCACAACCTGATCCGTGCCTTCATCGCGGCCGCCGAGCGGGCCGGCGAGACCCAGCGCGAGGAGCGCGACCGCCGTCGCGCCCTGAAGCGGGTCCGGCACGCGGTGGCGCGGCGGAGCGCGACGTGAGCGCAGCGCCGGGGGAGGGGCTGCCCGAGGAGGTCGAGTCGCGGTTCGGCCGCTACGGCGGCCGCTACGTGCCCGAGGTGCTGATCGCGGCCCTCGACGAGCTCGCCGAGGCGTGGCGGCTGGCGCGCGCCGACCGCGGCTTTCAGGACGAGCTGGAAGGGCTGCTGCGCGACTTCGTCGGCCGGCCCACGCCGCTCTATCACGCGCGCCGGCTCTCGCAGCGCGTCGGCCGCACGGTCTATCTGAAGCGCGAGGACCTGGCCCACACCGGCGCCCACAAGATCAACAACGCGCTCGGCCAGGCGCTGCTCGCGCAGCGCATGGGCAAGCGGCGGATCATCGCCGAGACCGGGGCCGGCCAGCACGGCGTGGCGAGCGCGACCGCGGGCGCTCTGCTGGGGCTCGAGTGCGTCGTCTTCATGGGCACCGAGGACATGCGGCGCCAGC
>CAZARJ010000410.1:0-1908 GCA_964487515.1 uncultured Conexibacteraceae bacterium
GCCAGCTCGGCGGTCGCCGGATCGCGGTTGTCGATCGTCTCGGCGGTGCTCGCCTCGACCCAGCTCCCGTTCACGTAGTTGCGCATCACGCGCGGCTCGACGGCGGTGGCCTCAGACATCTGCTCTCCTCGGGCTAGAAAGTGGGATAGAGCCCGATTGTCCGCCACCCGCGGCTCGTTGGAAGGGCACGCAGCGCAAAGACTTCGTCCGCCTGGCCTGACGAAACGTCAAGCCTGAGGGCAATTTCTGCCCGTTCGTAGCGACGGGGTGTAATTATTGGCCGATGGCGGATGCGACCTCGCAAGACTCGTTCATGACCGTCCGGGACGCTCTCGCCCTCCCTTCGGTGGCGCGCGGCGTCCCGGAGGTGGTCGCCGGGGCCGACGGCCTCGACCGGGCGATCCGCTGGGTGCACTCGGGCGAGGTCCCCTACATGTCGGAGATGCTCAAGGGCGGCGAGCTGCTGCTGATGACCGGGATCGCGATCCGGCGCGGCGCCGCCGAGCAGCGGCGCTTCGTGGCGCAGCTCGCCGAGCTCGGGATCGCCGGGCTGGTGATCGAGCTCGGGCCGCGCTTCCGCCGCGCGCCCCGCGCCCTGGCCGAGGAGGCGGGGAAGACGGCGATGCCGCTGATCGCCCTCCACCACGAGATCCGCTTCGTCGAGGTCGCCGAGGCCGTCAACCGGGAGCTGGTCAGCCGCCAGGTCGAGCTGCTGCGGCGGGGCAACGAGCTGCACGGGCGCTTCACCGCGCTGATGCTCGAGGGGGCCGGGATCCCCGAGGTGCTGGGCGAGCTGGCCGCGGCGGTCGGCAACCCGGTGATCCTGGAGCGCGCCGACGGGGAGCTCACCTACCACGCCCCGCACGAGACCGACGACGCGACGGTGCTCGCGGCCTGGGAGGGCTACGCGCGCGGGCTGCCCGGAGTGCCGGACGGCCTCGAGGTGCCGGTGCCGGCCGGCGAGGGCGAGCGTCCCTGGGGGCGGTTGGTCGCGCTCGCGATCGAGGGCGGGATCGACCAGTGGGCGCGGGTCGCCGTCGAGCGCGCGCTGGGCCTGGTGGCCCTGGCGCTGCTCCGCGACCGGGCGGAGGAGGAGATGTCCTCGCGCGCCCAGGGCCGCTTCCTCGCCGGGCTTCTGGACCCCGAGGTGGACGAGGCGGAGGCGCGGCAGCGGGCGCTGGCGCTCGGCTTCCCGGAGTGGCGCGGCCCGATCCTCCCGGTCGCGATCGGCCGTGCCCCGCGCGCGGAGCCGGCCCTGCCCGGAAGCGGCGCCGGCGAGGCCTGGTCGGCGCTCTGGCGCGGGCTGCGCGACGAGCTTCAGGCCCGCGGCGTCCCGGCGCTCTCGGGCACCCGGGCCCAGGACAGCGAGCTGCTGCTCGCCGCCGGCCTGCGCCGGCCCGGCGGCCGCGCCGAGCTGGCCGGGCGGCTCGCGGAGGTCCTCGCCGAGCAGAGCGACCGGCGGCTCGGCAGCCGCGGCGCCGCGGTCCTCTGCGCGGGCCCGAGCGCGAGCGGCTGGCGGGCGCTCGGCGGGGGCCTGCGGGTCGCCGTCGAGAGCCTGCCCGCCGCCCTCCACGCGCGCCCGTCCTCCTGGTACGACGCGACCCTGCCCGACCTCGACGGCCTGCTCTGGGGCTGGCGCGAGCGCCCCGAGCTGCGCCGCTTCGTCGCCGCCCGCCTGGATCCGCTGCTCGAGCACGACCGCCGTCGCCGCGCGGCGCTGCTGCCCACCGTCGCCGCCCTCTGCGAGCACGGGGGCCGCAAGGTCGACGCGGCGCGGGCGCTCGGGATCGAGCGCCAGTCCCTCTACAACCGCCTGGCCCGGATCGAGGAGATCCTCGGCGCCGACCTCTCCGACCCGAGCACGATGCTCACCCTCCACCTCGCCCTGCGCGCCCGCCAGGCGATGGA
>CAZARJ010000411.1:0-1907 GCA_964487515.1 uncultured Conexibacteraceae bacterium
GAGCGCGCCGGGGAGCTGAACCGCACCGTCTTCATCTTCACCTCCGACAACGGCTACTTCTACGGCGAGCACCGGATCCCGAAGGGCAAGCCACCGCTGGCGCCCTACGAGGAGAGCCTCCGGGTGCCGCTCACGATCGTCGCCCCGAAGCGCTACCGCGCCGGCGCCCGGCGGCTGCCGGTGAGCGGCGCGCCGGTCGCGAACATCGACCTGGCGCCCACCATCCTCCGCCTCGCCCGGGCCGCCCCCTGCCGGGCGAAGCGGATCTGCCGGACGCTCGACGGCCGCTCGCTGCTGCCGCTGCTCAGGCGCCGCCGCGATCGGTTCCCCGCCAGGCGCGCGATCGGGATCGAGATCCGCTCCTGCGCCTACCGCGGGGTGCGGCTCGACCGGCAGGTCTACTTCCAGTACTCGACGCCCGGCGAGGGCGGCTGCGCGCCGGACGCTCTGGAGCGGTACGACCTGCGCGCCGACCCGTTCCAGCTCGAGAACCTCGCGCCGGCGCCGCCCGGCAGCGCGGCGGCGGCAGGGGAGCGGCGGCTCGCCCGGCTCACCGCGCACCTGCGCGACTGCGCCGGGGTCCGGGGCCGCGACCCGGAGCCGATCTCGGGCCACTACTGCCGCTGAGGCGGAGCCCCGGGCCGCCGGCGACGCCGGCCCCGATGCGCCGGGGAAGGGGGTGGAGGTCGTGCGGGCCCGGGCGGCGAAGCGGCGAGCCGGCCGAGAGGGGTCGCTAGCATCCCCGAGCCGACCGTGCCCGAGCTACCGCCCCGGCGGCCGGGACCACGCGAGGAGCACCCGTTCGCGGGTCCGCGCCGATGGACGACTCGAAGCGCACAGCTCACTTCTGGGGGCGGCTGCTCGTCGCCGGCGTCGCGGTGCTCGGGATCTTCGCCGTGGTCGGGGTGGCGAAGAAGGTCCGGGCGAAGCCCGACGCCGAGCCCGCGGCCGCGAAGGTGGAAGGCGCGGCGGGCCAGCAGCGCGCGCGCCAGTGGACGCCGAAGCGGGCGAAGCTCAGCAAGCGCCTGCGCGGACGCCCGAACGTGGTCCTGATCATGACCGACGATCAGGCCGCGCACACGGTCACGCGCGAAGCGATGCCGAACCTGCACCGGCTGCTGATCGACAGGGGCACCTCGTTCGACGACTACGTGGTCACGACGCCGCTCTGCTGCCCCTCGCGGGCGACCACGCTGACGGGCCAGTACGGGCATAACAACGGGGTGCTGAAGAACAACTACAAGCTCCTGCGCGGGAAGCGCAACGTGCTGCCGGTCTGGCTGCAGCGGGCCGGCTACCGGACGGCGCACATCGGCAAGTGGCTGAACGGCTACGAGAAGTTCGCCTACCGGGAGACGACGCCCGCGCCGGGCTGGGATCGCTGGTTCACGCAGCTCAAGCCACGCCGGTACTACGACTGGACGGCCTCGCTGAACGGGAAGCTGAAGAGCTACGGCGCCGATGACGACGACTACCTGATCGACGTCGTCAACCAGCGCGCCAAGCGCTGGACGCGGCAGCTCGCCCGCGGCCCGCGGCCCTTCTACCTGCAGCTCGACTACTACGCGCCCCACATCGCGCCCGGCCGCGACACGCGCTGCGGGAAGGGCCCGGTCCCGGCCCCCCGGGACGAGGGCGCCTTCGCGGACGAGCCGCTGCCGCGCCCGCCGGCCTTCAACGAGGCCGACGTATCGGACAAGCCGTCCCGGATCAGGAGCCTGCCCGAGATGGACCAGGCGGCGATCGACAAGGTGGAGCTGCGCTACCGCTGCACGCTCGAGGTCCTGCGCTCGGTCGATCGCGGGATCAGGGCCGTCTACAACCAGGTCAAGCGGGCGCGGGAGCTGCGCAAGACGGTCTTCATCTTCACCTCCGACAACGGCTACTTCTACGGCGAGCACCGGATC
>CAZARJ010000412.1:0-1906 GCA_964487515.1 uncultured Conexibacteraceae bacterium
AAGCCCGGCGCAGCGCGCCCCGCGACCGGGACGCGGCGACCGCGCGCCCGCCTCTGGGGGCGCGGCGGATCGCGCGCCGCACCGCGCCCAGGGCCGGCTTCGGCTTGCCGGCCTCGTTGACGAGCCCGGCGCCCGGGCACCACGGGCAGGCGCCGGCGGGCGGGAAGTCGCGCCACAGGTAGACGTAGACCGAGTCGATCCGCCACGCCCGGCGCTTTCGGGCCAGCAGCAGGAGGCCCTGCCGCAGCCGCCGGGCCTGCCCCCTGCGGCCGACCACGTTGGCGCTGCGCTTCGGACCGCTGGAGGCCCAGCCGAGCTCGCCCACCAGCAGGCGGCCGCGCCGGTCGCCGCCCCTCCGCATCGCCTTGCGGACGGTCCTGATCTGGCGCTTGACCGCGCGCAGCCCGCCCCCGTAGGGGTGCACGTTGACGGCGTCGAATCGCCGCTCGATCCCCGGCACCCGGTAGAGGCGGGCGAGGAACCGGTCGGCGTCGATCGACCGCCGGTGGCGCGGGTACCCGTACATGCCGCCGAGCACGATCCGGGCGCGCGGCTGCACGCCGGTGATCGCCCGCTCGGTGGCCTTGAGCAGCTTCGCGTACTGCCGCGCGTTCGGCCGCGGACGCCAGTAGTTGCGCGCGTTCTGCTCGTTCCAGACGATCCAGGTGCGCACGGCGCCGCCGTCGACGGCCCGCGCGAGCTCCCCGCCCGGCCCGTAGCGGGCGGCGGCGGCCGCGGCGAAGCGCCTCCACTCGCGCAGGTCGGCGCGCTCCAGCGGCGGGTGCAGGGCGCCGGGCGCCTCGTGGATGAAGGCCGGGGTGCCGAACAGCATCAGCACCGGGCGCAGGCCGGCGGCGGCCGCGGCGGCGACCTCCGCGTCCACGTGATCCCAGCGGTAGGGCCCCCCGCGCTCGCTCTGCACCGTGCGCCAGCTGACGGCGATCCGGTAGGAGCCGAACCCGGTCTTGCCCATGCGCGCGAAGTCGCGGTCGACGGGCGCGACGGCGGTGATCCCGAAGAAGCCCGGCGGGGCGGCCGCGGCCGGAGGCGGCGATGCCGCGAGCGCCACGAGCACGGCGAGCGCGGGCAGCAGCGCGGCGAGCGCACCGACGGCGCCCCCGGCGGAGCGCGTCCGGCGGGTCGCGGGGGTCAGCTCGGCCATCGTGGCAAGAGCACGCCCGGGAGGGCGAAGTTGCGGTCCCGGGTCCGGAGCGCCCGCGGCCGCCCGGGTCACGACGTCAGGGTGCCCTTCGTCGACGGCACCCCGTCCTCGGCGGGATCGATCGCGACCGCGGCGCGCAGCGTGCGCGCGAACGCCTTGAAGCAGGCCTCGATCATGTGGTGGGCGTTGGAGCCGTAGGGATTCGCCAGATGCAGGGTCAGCTTCGCGTTCGTCGCCACGGCGCGGAAGAACTCCTCGGTCAGCTCGGCCTCGAAGCCGGCGATCGCGACCGGGGGCAGGTCGGACTCGAAGTGGCAGAAGGGCCGCCCCGAGATGTCGATCGAGCAGCGCGCCAGCGCCTCGTCCATGGGCAGCTCGAGGTGCGCGTAGCGCCGGATGCCGATCCGCTCGCCGAGCGCCTCGTCGAGCGCCTGGCCGAGCGCGATCCCGACGTCCTCGACGGTGTGGTGCGAGCCGGTCTGAAGGTCGCCGCGCGCCCGCACGCGCAGGCCGAGGCGGCCGTGGCGGCCGAGCAGCTCCAGCATGTGGTCGAGAAAGCCGACGCCGGTGTCGACCGCCACCTCGCCGCCCTCGAGCGCCAGCTCGAGCTCCACCTCGGTCTCGCCCGTGCGCCGCTCGACCCGGGCGCTGCGGCTCTCTGCTGCGGGGCTCATGACCCGGAGGATGACTGGTCCGCCGCGCCGGGGTCCGCCGGCCCGCGGCCCTGGGACCCGGGGCCCGGCC
>CAZARJ010000413.1:0-1903 GCA_964487515.1 uncultured Conexibacteraceae bacterium
TCCTTGCCGCCGCTCCCGTTTCTCTTGGCTGCCATGACCGGGGTATCCAGCCACAAAGAAGCCGATTCGTCCAGAGACTATTCGTATAGTTCGCATGGAGTTTCCCAAGCTACGTAGATCGCGGTCGCGGCATCGAGGTCGGCGGAGTCCATTCGCGCGCCTGCTCGGCAAGCTCTCCCAGCTCGGGCGCGAGGGCTCGAATGCGGGCCGGCCGCCCGCTCTGGGCTGCGCTCCGCAGCAGCTCGAGCACCCCGCCGACGACCATCCGCCGCCAGGGATCCGGGTGCATCGCCACGCGCTCGAAGATCAGGCACTCGATGAGCCTGGGGAGCGCCGTCGCGTCGGCGAGTGCCTCGCCCGTCGGCTCGGCGGGCAGCCGTCCCGCCTCGACGACCAACACCCGAGCCACCCGCGGATCCGCAGCCAGGCGATCGAGCAGCGCGTCGATCCGCTGCGCGCCCGGACACACTCCAGGAGGGTCGGAGGCCGCCCAGACCGCGGCCTCGAGCTCCGCGAGCCGCATCGCATAAGCGGCCGCGAACCATTCGCGCTTGCTCCGGAATGGCGAGCTCAGGCGCGCCCGGCTGACCCCCGCGGCCGCCGCCACGTCGACCAGCCGGGTCGCGTCATAGCCGCGGTCTGCAACCAGGTCGAAGACGGCGGTCAGCACCTCCGGGCGCGCCGCGAAGAAGCTCGCGCGCTCAGCCTCGGGGTTGTGCAGCTCCCGCTCGATCGCCAGGTCGATCGCTCCCCGCAGGACGCCTGCCCAGGGCCGGCGGGCCGGATCGACCTCGCTCACCTGGCGCTCGATCTCGCCCAGCACCGGGTCGATGGCCTCGGCGGCACAGGCTCTTTTGCTGGAGAAGTGCTGGTAGAAGGTGGTCCGCGAGACGCCTGCTTCCTGAGCCAGCTTGGCGGCGCTCAGCGACCCCAGCCCGGCCCCCCCGACCAAGCGCCGAGCAGCGGCGAGCAGCCGGGACCGCACCGGCCGCGAGCCGCCTTCCCCGCGCGAGCCGCGCCTCTCGTGCGGGCGCCCCTCGCGCCTCCGAGTGCGGCGCTCCGCGGCGCCCCGCGACACTTCCCCCGAGGTCAAGCTCGTCCCGCTGCTCCTGCGCCCGGCCCTCCGCTCAGCGGCGGGGCGCGACCCCCGCATCGCGCTTGCCGGAGCCGCGCCCGGCCCGCTTGCCAGCGGCGCCCTTGCGCTTGCCGCCGGCCCGCTTGCCCCTCCGCTTGCAGTTGGTGACCATCTGCGGCCCGCTGCGCCAGTCCTGGTTCTGGCCCGTGAGCCGGACGTTCGCCCGGCGCAGCCGCTTCTTGCCTTTGCAGATGTCGCGGGAGTTCACCAGCAGCCCGCCCTTGCCGCCCGCGATGTTTAGGTCGAAGCGACTCACCGGCACGTCGGGGACGACCTGGAAGATGTTCCTGATCCGGCCCTTGGACTGGTCGATCTTGCCGAACAGGTCGATGTCGACGATCCCGTTCAGGTCGGCGGCCAGATCGGGCAGCTCATTAGGCCCGACCTTCAGGTACACCGGCCCCTTGAGCGGCTCGGCCAGCAGCGGGCTCCATGCCTTGGCGCTGCCGACCCGGGAGTCCGACGGGCAATCCTCCGCCTCCCACTGCGTCGGCGTGCAGACCCGTGAGAGCGAATCCTGATCCAGGAAGGTTCCCCTGGGGAGGACCGCCCGCACCCGCGCGAGGTTCGCTTGCCGTGCGCCGGCGTCGTCGTTGGCGATATCGGAGTCGAAGTTCTCCTCCGCCTGCGGCACGGTGAGGCGGGCCGTCAGACGCGGATGGCTGTTGCGCCTCTTGCTGCCCTTGCCGCGGTACTTGAGCCGCAGCTTCGGGTCGAAGCCGAGCGCCGCGCAGTCGCCCACCTGGAAGCGATTCGACAGGTCCGCCT
>CAZARJ010000414.1:0-1898 GCA_964487515.1 uncultured Conexibacteraceae bacterium
TTCGCACCCGAGTCTCGGGCGACCTTTGCCGCTTTGCGCGCCGGCCGGCGCCAGGCCCCCGCCGAGCGGATCGCGCCCGACCTCCGGCCCCTCGCCGCCCGCGGCGCCGGTTTCGGGAACCGGGGGCAACGCCGCGCGCAGGCCGCCAAGCGGCCCGCGCTGATGCTCCTCCGCCACGTCGCGCAGCTCTCCGTCCCGGCGCGGACCCTGGTCCGCGGGCAGCCCCGCGTCCGCTTCCAGCGCCCGCTCGTCGCCGAGCGGCGGCTGCTCCGCCCGCCCCTCTTGCGCGCGGCCGCTCACGCGTACTGCTCCTGCGCATCGCGCTCGGCCCGCTCCCGCGGCGAGAGCGGCAGAAAGCGCGGGTACTGCGACTGGAAGGCCATCGGCACCGTCCCGATCGGCCCGTTGCGGTGCTTGGCGATCACCAGGTCCGCCTCCCCCTGCCGCTCGCTGTCCTCGTTGTAGTACTCGTCCCGGTAGATGAACGAGACGATGTCCGCATCCTGCTCGATCGAGTTGTGGACGACGATGTCGTCGGCGACGAAGTTGTGATGCCCGTCGACCGTCAGATCGAAAACCTCCTCGACCCCGTCAGCCTCGACCGAGAGGACCGGATCCCAGTAGACGTCGCTCTCGGCGAGCAGGTGCAGCTCATCGGACTGAACCGCCGCCGCGACTCTGCCCGCCCGTTCCCTGCTCAGGTTCGAGCGATACAACGTGGATCCGCAGAAGCTGATGCCGATTTCCTGCTGCATCCGCCGAGTCGTCATCCCCGACTCGGTCAAGGCCGGCCTGACCAGCGAGCTCCAAACCGCACGCGGAATCACATCGCGATTGGTATTCGGGGTTCCCGCAGCTGAGATCTGACGCAGAATCGCGTTCGCGGCGACCCCCTTTTGCTTGCCGAGCGAGCCGACGAACTGCAGAAACCGAACCATCTCCGGAGCCCCTGTCACATCGACGTGCCACTGGCCGTGCTTCGACTCCGAAGCACGTCCCACTCGAGCGTTGATGCCCAATCTGAGCAAGAGGGACTGCACGTCACCGGCCAGGCCGGGGCTGCTCGTCGCGTAATAGATGCGCGGCGCCCGCGTCCGCTCGCCACTCGACAACCAGACACAGCCGTCGGTCGACCAGAGATGCCTGAGAAACCGCGAAATGTAGCCCGCAGGCTGCGCGAATACCTTCTCCGGCACGCGCTTCTCCCAGCTGCGGAGGCCAAAGGCGCCCAGTCCGTCGAGCCACTCGGCGACAGGATTCCGGACGCCGAGCCCAAGCCGTCCCGACGATGTCAAATACACCTGCCACCAGCGCCGCTCACGGACGATGCGGGGATTGACTCTCGACCCGAAGATTCTGGAGGCCAAATCCGCCACCGTCACCGCTAGAGCGCGCTCATTGGTCGTGTACTGGATCGAATGTCTGGGCAGCGTGCATCCGTCCCCGATCAGGTGCCCCAGGAGAGCCAGCTCGTCGCCGGACATCGACTCCTTCTTTCGACTGGGCGGGAGCGAGCGAGGGAGCGCCAGGTGATCTCCGGGCGAGAGCTCGTTGAGGCGCCGCCAGCCGGAAATCGTGCGAAAGCGGTGGTTCGCGGTGGCGCGAATCGTGCGTCCGAGGCGCGTGCGCAGGCGAAATACCTGCTTCTCACCCGTGCTGAAGGCATTGCTGACCGTTGCGGCCTCGAGCCTCATCGTCGCCTCGTTCAAGGCAAGGACTCGGACGGCCGCGGACCTTCCGGCGCTCGCCAGGTCGGCCATCGTCGCCCAGCCTCCCGAATCGGGCAGGTGAACGCGCGTGTCGCCGGTCAGGCAACCACTCTCCCTCAGGTCGCTGAGGATCGGGACCTTGTCGGGGCGCTGCTCGGGGGCGCGGGAGAGCTGCGAGATGCCGATCAC
>CAZARJ010000415.1:0-1898 GCA_964487515.1 uncultured Conexibacteraceae bacterium
TTTTCGACGCCGACGACGGCACCCAGCTCGATCCGCGCGAGGTGACCGCCGACGCGACCCTCCCCGACCACGACGTGGGGCCGATCGAGATCGACCTCACGCGCGCCGGCCCCGGCCACTACGTCGCCCGCGGCGCCCCGTTCGGGATCAATGGCGACTGGACGGTCGACGTGCACGTGCGCAGCTCGCGCTTCGACGAGGACGACGCCCGCCTGGAGGTGCCGATCGGATGAGCGCCTCCCCGACTTTGACCACCGAGAGCAACGGAAAGGAACCCAAGTGAGACATCGGAAAGCCCTGATCGCCGTCGCCGCCGCGGCTCTGCTGCTGCCGGCCACCGCCTCCGCGCACGTCACCCTCCAGCCCAAGGAGGTCCCGGCGGGAAGCTTCGCACGCCTCGACGTGCGGGTTCCCAACGAGATGGACGACGCGGCCACGAGCAAGGTCGAGGTGCAGATGCCCGACGGCTTCCTGAGCGCGTCCTATGAGCCGGTCGAAGGCTGGAGCACGAAAGTCAAGATGAAGAAGCTCGACGAGCCGGTCGAGTCCCACGGCAGCACGATCTCCCAGCAGGTCGACACGATCACCTGGACGGCCGACGATCCCGATGCGGCGATCCAGCCCGGTCAGTTCCGGGACTTCGGCCTATCGGTCGGCATGCCGGAGGGCGACGGCGCCGGGACGGCGCTCACCTTCCCCGCGCTGCAGACCTACGACAACGGTGACGTCGTGCGCTGGATCGGCGAGCCCGACTCCGACCACCCGGCGCCGCAGGTGACCCTGACCGCCGCCGCGGACTCAGAGCACGGCGCGGACGAGGCCGCAGCCGACGCCGCTGACGCGGCCGGCGACTCCGGCGGCGCGCCCACCTGGCTCGCGATCCTCGGCGTCGTGCTCGGCGCCCTGGGCCTGATCGCCGGCGGCGCCGCCCTCTCCAGGCGCCGCTAGACCGCACCCGGCGGAGGACTCACCGAGGACGGCGGCGCCGGGAGACCGGCGCGGCCGTCCCCGGCGCCTCCGAGCCACGCCCGTCCCGCCCCCGCGCCGCCACTGGGAACGGTCACGTCGGTTATCCGACGTAGATCACCCCAGCGGCGCGCGGGGGACGAGACGTGCGCGCTACTGGGAACGGTTACGTCGGTATTCCGACGTAGATCGCCCCAGTGGCTCGCGGGACGGATGTGCGCACCACCGGGGCGGGTTACGTCGACATTCCGACGTAGATCACCCCAGCGGCTCGCGCTTCGGGATGTGCGCCGCCACTGGGGACGGTCACGTCGGTGTTCCGACGTGGATGTCCCCAGTGGGCTCCGGCGGGCGGCTAGCTGACGCCGTCGAGGAGGCGCCAGTTGGCCTCGTAGGCGGCCTCGGCGGCGGCGACGGCGCGGTCGGCGTCGGCCTCGGAGGCGATCAGCCGGCCGAGCAGCTCGCGGCCCTCGGCGGCGTGCTCGACGTCGCGGCCACGGTGGACCGTGAAGTAGCGCGTGCCCTCTGCGGAGGTGATCCCGTAATGCTCGCGCAGGCCCTCCAGCTTGGTCTCCGAGATCGCCGGCTGGGCGTTCTCGATCGCGTAGAGGCGGGCCAGCGCCGTCAGCGCGTCGCCGCGCTCGGCCCAGATCTCGACGCAGCTGCCGGTCTCCGGGGTCGGCGCGGCCGCGGAGCTGCCGCCGACCGCGTCCACGAAGCCGTCCCAGAGCGCGATGTGCTCGCGCTCCTCGCGCGCGTGGCCGGCCAGCTCCGGATGCTCGGGGAGCTGCTCGGCGAGCTGCTCGGAGACGGTCGCGATCGCCTCGACCGCGTGCCGGTACTGGCCCGCGTAGTGCGACAACTCGCCGGCGCTCAACTCGCCGGCGCTCCAGCGCTCGTAGAAGGGATGCTCGAGCACGTCGTGGCGGCGG
>CAZARJ010000416.1:0-1895 GCA_964487515.1 uncultured Conexibacteraceae bacterium
CGACCGGGGCGGCGCCCGCACGATCGTGGCCACGCTGCACGGCGAGGCTTGAGCCCACGCGGCACAAGGCGCGCGCCTCACCAGATGACGTCGACCGCGTAGTCACGCAGCCGGGAGTCCGCGCTCACCAGCGCATGCCCCTCGACTGCGGCCTGAGCGGGCAGCAGCCGATCGCATCTTGGTCGACCGGGTTGACCGGGTCTAACCCACCGCGGAACGCACCGTGAGAAGCGCCGCGTTGTACAGGCCGAAGTGCAGATATCCGTTGACTATTTGAAGTTATTCGACCCTCGCGGGGCTTGGGCGTCGCTCGCCCTGACGAGAACGCGAGCGGCGACGTGCGGCACGATCTGGAGAGCTGGCTCAGCTCGCGTCGGCCGACCCAGGTCAGCCGGGATCGCCGCTAGCTCGGAGCCACTACGTCAAGCCCGTGCTCACTCGCCCCTTGGGCGAGCTGTGCATCGAACGTCATGATCGACCCAACGTGTCCGCCGGCGGCGAGTCGCACTGCCGTCGCGAGATGGATCGCATCGAGCGTCGCGACCGACGCGGGCGCGATCGCTTCCGCTGCCTGCACGGTCTCCTCATCCATGGGCACGAGCGCGAGGCCCCCAAGCCAGCTCTCGATCTCCTCGTGCGAGATCCCGGCCCGCAGCCCCATCCGGTGGAGGTCGATCCGGAGCAGCCGGCTGGAGACGATGGCGTCGAAGCCTGCGAGCGAATCAGCGATCGCGGCGCTGTCGGGCTCACCGAGGACGACGCGCCCCAACGCGCTCGTGTCGAGATAGACGCCGGGCACCGGCACCCCTAGATCCGCTCGCCGCGCCCCTCGGCAAGCAGCTCGTCCGTCGTGCCGGCGGGAGTCTGCCGTCGCGGCCGGCCGGCGATCATCTCGGACAAGCTGGCGCTCGGCAGCTGGGCGCCATGTTCAGCGGCGAGCGCCGCATAGGCCTCGGAGACGCTCTCCCCGGCCGGCGAGAGGCGCGCCACTACGCGCCCGTGCTCGGTGACCTCGAGCGATGCTCCCTCCTTGACTTGCTTGAGATAGCGACTCAAGTTCTGACGCAGCTCGCGAACGCCCACAGCGACCATTGTGCGTCGACCGTAGCACAATAGCTCTGCCGCGTCGATGCGAGCAGGAACTCTCTCTCACGAGCATTGGGAATCATGCCCCGATAAGCCGCGGGGCATGAAGTCTGCCCCCGGTGACGTTTCAGCGCGCCGGGAAGCTCTCGTCGAAGCAGGGGAGCCCGTCGTCGGGGATCGGCTCCCAGACGGCGGCGTAGGCGACCATCTGGCGGGCCATCGGCCGGACCCCGGGGTCGCCGTCGATCGGACCGAGGCGCACGAGCGTGATCTCGTCGCTGCCCGGCGGCGAGCCGAAGAGCGCCGAGCCGCACTCGCCGCAGAAGATCTTTCCGAAGCCACCCTCCGGCTCCCAGCTCTTCAGCCGCTCCTCCCCGGTGAGGATGCGAAGCGACCCGGGTTTGACGATCGCCGACGCGGAGGCCGCGTTGCCCGTCCGCCGCTGGCAGCGCTTGCAGTGGCAGTAGCCGGCCGGGCCGAGCCCCCCGTCGATCTCGAACTGAACTGCGCCGCAGCCGCAGCGCCCGGTAAGGACAGATGACGCCATGAAGTGAACCGTCGCCGAACTGGCGCCGACCGGATCAGAGATACGGCCGGGACCGGGTTGGAGTGTACGTGGGTGAGGCGGCCCGACTGCCCGTGGCCGGCGAACCTACTCGGATTCCGATCCTGGCCCCCTGGTCGTATTGATCGGCATGGCTCTCAGGCAGCGGCGGCGTCGCGGTCGCCCGGCAACGACCGGTACTCCAGAGCCACCGCCCCCGATCGGAACTCGCGGCGACCCACCAGCTCGAGCTGGACGCGCTCGC
>CAZARJ010000417.1:0-1888 GCA_964487515.1 uncultured Conexibacteraceae bacterium
AGGGAGACGCCGCGGCGGCGCGCTCGTCGTCGAGCGCCGCCTGCAGGTCACCGGCTGCCGCCGCCTGACGGCTGCGGTCGAGCAGGCCCGCCGTCGTGGTGGGCAAGAGGGCGAGGACCGCGGCCGCGAGCGCCGCGGCGGCGAGCGCGAGGCGGGCAGGCAGCGGCGGCGCCCGCCGGGGCGTGGCCGGCACCGAGGTCGGGCGGCGGTAGCGGGCGAGGGCCACGGCGAGCAGCATGAAGGTGACGGGCAGGAGCGTCACCTCCCAGATCCAGTCGAAGGCCGCGGCGGCCGCGAAGGCCGCACAGCCCCCGACCGCCCCGGCGAGCAGGGCGCGATCGCGGGAGGGGGCCGACAGCGAGGCGGCGCCGCCGCCGCCGAGCGTCCCGCCGATCAGCCCGAGGATCAGCAGCAGGCCGGGGATCCCGAGCTCGGCGAAGCTCTCCAGGTAGAGCGAGTGCGCGTTCTTGACCTCCTCCGGGCCGCTCGCGTGCCGGTCCCAGTAGATCTGGAACGTTCCCGGGCCGATGCCGTGCAGTGGCTCCTCGCGGCCCGCGTCGACGGCCGCCGTCCACCACTGATAGCGCCCCCGCCCGGTGACGCTGCCGAGCCGGTCGGTTCCCGCTCCCGCCCAGGCCGGCTGCTTGAAGTCCTGCCAGCCGTCGGCGGCGGCGCCCACGCCTCCGGCGGCGAGCCCGGCAGCGACGACGACGACGATCGTCCCGAGGGTCGCGACGGCGGCCGTCCGGCGCGCCGGACGGGGGAGCGGCAGACGCCCCGAGCGAGCCGCGGCGGCGATCGCGAGCACGCCGACGGCGACGAGCACCGCGACGACGAGCGTGATCGCGGTCATCGCGTCGCCCTGGGAGCGGGCGACGGCGGTGTCGAGGCCGGCGAGCAGCGAGTCGCGGCGCTCGGCCGCCCAGATCAGTACCCCGCTGCCGGCGGCGGCGGGGAGCAGCAGCGCGAGCAGCGCGAGACGGCGCGGGTGCAGCGCCAGGAGGACGGCGACGCCGGCGGCGAGCGCCAGCATCCCGCCCCGCGAGAGGGTCAGGTAGGAGGCGAGGACGAGGATCGGAACGGCGGCGGCTCCGAGCGCCGCCGCGGCGCGGGAGCGGGCCGTGACGGCGAGCGCGAGCAGCGCGGGCGTCGTGACGGCGAGCATCGCGGCGAGCGCGTTCCAGTAGTCGAGCGGGAATGAGAGGCGCCCCTCCGCGCCGACAGTCGCGCCGATCTCGCCCGCGGCGCTGCCCGGGAGCAGGCCGGGCTGGAAGCGCGACAGCAGGGCGAGCGTGGCGATCGCGACCCCGGCCCAGGCGACGGCGGCGAGCAGCGGCTCGGGGCGCCGGCCGGGGATCGCCAGGAGGCAGAGGGCCACCCCGAGCAGCGCGGCGAGGCGCAGCGCCTCGAGCACGGAGAGCTCGGCGCTTTCCGAGGGAGCGATGCCGATGACGGTCCAGAGCGTCAGACCGGCGAGCGGGACGAGCAGGAAGGCGGCGCCCCGGGTCGTCCGCCCGATCGGCAGCAGGCCGCTCGCGGCGAGAACCGCGATCAGCCACCAGGCCGCGACCGCGAGGCCGCCGAAGACGACCGTATCCGCGCCTCCCTGCCGGAGCGCGAGATAGATTAGGAGCGCCAAGCCGCCCGCCGCGTAGGGCGCCCATCGGGGGGCGCGGGAGAGCGCTCCGCTCACGCCGCTCCCCGGACGCAGATGATGCGATCGACCGTGAACAAGTGCGCGAGATGAAATCAGCCGGCGCAGCGGCGTTCCTGACCGCTGTCGTGGTCGCGTTGTTCGCCGGGCCGGCCCTGGCTCCCGCGAGCTCGCCCGCGGACGAGTACGTCGAGCACGAGCCGTCGGCGGGTGGATCGATCGACTTCGGCGGTG
>CAZARJ010000418.1:0-1881 GCA_964487515.1 uncultured Conexibacteraceae bacterium
GCGACCTCCTGGGCGTCGTTGAAGTTGCGCGGGGTGACGAAGTGCACCTGGACGTCGGCGCCCGAGTCGGAGACGGGGCGCAGGCTGCGGTGACGGGGGCGCGGGGGATCGTCGGCGAAGATCTCGTCGATGTCGTCGCCCTGCGCCTCGCGCCGCGGCAGGCGGCGGACGTTGGACGGGGAGCTGTGCCGGCTGCGGCGCGGGGCGGGCGCATGCTCGACCGCCTCCTCGCTGATCGTGTCCGGCTCGTAGGGGTCGTGGTCGTCCTCGTAGCGGTAGTTCGGGTCCTCGGCGAGCCCGAAGTAGACGAGTGCTCTGTTCCATGTGTCGCGAACGGCCATTCTGCGCGCCTCCTTCGCCCCCGGGGCAGGAAGTCCTGCGCTCATTATTACCCCGGGAGCGCGTCCGCATGCGGCCTTTCGCTCAGCGCAGCAGGGCGCTGCCCAGGCGGATCGTGGTCGCTCCCTCCTCGACCGCGATCCGCCAGTCCTGGCTCGTCCCCATCGACAGCCGCTTCAGGCCATGCTCGGCGGCGAGCTCGGCGAGCCGGGCGAAGGCGGGTCGCGAGGCCTCGGGGTCCGCGGTGAACGGCGGCATCGTCGAGAGCCCCACGACCGGGACCGCGCAGCGCTGGATCAGCTCGCCCAGGCCCTCGGGCGTGACCCCGCCCTTGCCCTCCTCGCCGGCCACGTTGACCTGGATCAGCACCTCCGTCTCCGGGGTCCCGTGCCGCTCCAGGCGCGCCAGCACGCTCTCGCTCCAGACCGAGTGGATCAACCGCACGCGCGGGATCACGTCCTTGACCTTGCGGCTCTGCAGGTTGCCGATGAAGTCCCACTCGAAGGCGTCGCCCCAGCGATCCTGCTTCTCGATCAGATCCTGAAGCCGGTTCTCGCCCACCAGCTCCACGCCCGCCTCGGCCAGCGCCCCGAGCTCGTCGCCGGGCACGTACTTGCAGGCGACGAGGATCTCGACCCCCGGCCCGGCGAGCTCGCGCACGGCGGCGAGCCGCTCGCGCACGCGCTCGGGGTCGATCCCGCGGATCGGCTCGACCATCTCAGCCGGCCTCCACCCAGGCGAGCCCGCCCTGGCGCCCCGTGCGCGGGCCCTGCATCCGGTGCGAGTAGAAGAGCTCCGGCGAGCAGCCGGTGCAGAGCCCGCAGTCGTCGATCTCCGCCACCCCGGCGCGCTCGAGCAGGCGCCGCGCGACCGCCTTCAGATCCAGCATCCGGCCCGTCGCGACCCCCGGCCCCAGCGGCGCGAAGGCGGCCAGGACCTCGGGACCGACCTCGTAGCAGCAGGGCCCGATCCCCGGCCCGATCGCGGCCGCCTCGGCCCGCACCGCGCGGGCGCCGGCGCCGACGATCCCGGCCGCCAGCCCGCGGTGCCCGCAGTGCAGGATCGCGACGCCGCCCGGGCCCGCGAGCGCGATCGGGAGGCAGTCGGCGACCAGCACGAAGCCGGCGACGCCCGGGCCCGGGAGCACGTGGCCGTCGAGCTCCGGAATGCCCTCGAGGCCGGCGACGCCACGGCTCCAGCGCGGCGGCCGCTGCGGCCCCTCGTGGATCGCGATCCCCGCTCCGTGAACCTGCCGCCCGCAGACGACCCGATCCGGATCGAGGCCGAGCGCCGTCGCGAGCGTGCGCCGGTTGGCGCGCACCGCCTCCTCCCGGTCGCCGTTCAGCAGGCCCAGGTTGAGGCCGGCGAACTCGCCCTCGCTGTGGCCTCCGGCCCGGCTCGTGAAGGCGGCCCGCCCGCCGGGCAGCTCCGCCTCGAGCCAGCGAGCTCCATCTTTCTCCCGCCAGCGCATGCAGCCAAGGTTAGATGCGCCTCCGCGGCGCCGTGCCCCGGCCACACGAACCCGATCTTTTCGCTCCCTGG
>CAZARJ010000419.1:0-1881 GCA_964487515.1 uncultured Conexibacteraceae bacterium
TGTAAGCGCCGCCTAGATACTGACCCCCTCTCGCCGTTTGAAAACTGACCCCCTCGGCGGCGGCGGGAGCGTCCGAGGGGACGCCGAGCCTCGTCTCGATCGACGATCGAGACGAGGAGGCAGAGGTTGGTCAGCGTGCAGGAGTGGGCCGAGATCAGGGCGCTTGCCGCCCAAGGGAAGTCGATCAAGGAGATCGTGCGGTTGACGGGCCGAGCCCGCAACACGATCCGCGCCGCGCTGCGCAGTCCCGGGCCGCCCGCCTATGGCCCGCGGCCGAAGCGGCGGTCGAAGCTCGATCCCTATCGCGGCGAGATCGAGCGCCTGCTCGAAGACGATCCCAAGCTCTCGGGCGTCCGCGTCCTGGAGGAGATCACCGCGCTCGGCTACGCGGGCGGCAAGACGATCCTCGACGAGCTCCTGCGCGAGCTGCGCCCGCGCTTGCGGCCGCCGCGAAGCTTCCAGCGCACCGTCTACCGCCCCGGCGAGCTCTGCCAGTTCGACCTCTGCGAGCCGCAGCGCGAGATCCCGGTCGGCCACGGGCAGACGCGCCGCGGCTACGTCCTCACCGCCGAGCTTCCCTACTCGCGCGCCTTCGCCGGCACCCTGATCTTCTCGAAGGAGCTCGCCGACATCGCCTGGGGGATGGCCCGCTGCCTGGGGCGCCTCGGCGCCCTGCCGGCCAAGGCCGTCTGGGATCGCGAGGGCGCGGTCGCGCCGCGCGGGCGCCCGAGCGACCCCTTTCTCGCCTTCTGCGGCTCCCTCGAGCTCGGCTGGGTGATCCTCGACGCCGGCGACTGCCAGGCCAAGGGCGCGCTGGAGCGCAGCCACCGCTACCTGCACGGCAACTTCGAGGCCGGCCGCTGCTTCGCCAACCCGCTCGACTTCCAAGACCAGCTCGATCGCTGGTGCGATCAGATCAACGAGCGCAAGCACCGCTCGACGCATGCGATCGTCTCCGAGCGCCTCGCGGCCGAGCGGAAGCGGATGCGGCCCCTGCCGGCGGCGATGCCCGACACCGACCGCCGCTGGATCACCCGCGTCCCGCCGCAGCCCTACCTGCGCTTCGACCGCAACGACTACTCGCTCGATCCGCGCCTGGTTGGCCGCCGGGTCGAGATCCGCGCCTCCCAGAGCGAGATCAGCGCCACCGCGCTCGACACGGGCGAGCCGGCCTGCCGCCATGCCCGCGTCTTCGCCTCGGGGCTCACCTTCACCGACCCCGCCCACCAGCAGGCCCTCGACGGGCTGCGCGGCGAGCGCAAGCGACGCCGCTCGGAGCCCGAGGTCGAGATCCGCCCCCTGGCCCGCTACGACCGTCTGATCCCGGCATGAGCAAGACGTCGGAGCTGGCGCACCTGTTCCGCTCGCTGAAGGCCCCGGCCGCCGCGCGGGCGCTGCCCGCGCTGGCCGAGCGCGCCCGCGAGGAGTCCTGGGGCTATGAGCGCTTCGCCGAGGCGCTGCTCGCCGCCGAGGTCGCCTCGCGCGACTCCCACGGCGGCGAGGGGCGGATCAAGCGGGCCCGCTTTCCGGCCCGCAAGACGCTCGAGGAGTTCGACTTCACCTTCCAGCGCTCCGCCAAGCGGCAGATCGTCGAGCACCTCGGCCAGCTCGACTTCTGCCACGGCAAGGAGAACGTCGTCCTCCTGGGCCCGCCCGGCACCGGCAAGACTCATCTGGCGATCGCGCTCTCGATCCGCGCCTGCCTGGCCGGCCTGCGGGTCCGCTTCGCGACCGCGACCGAGTGGGTCGCGCGCCTCGGCGAAGCGAAGCGCTCCGGCGAGCTCGAAGCCGAGCTCAAGCGCCTCAGCCACCTCCCCCTGATCGTCGTCGACGAGGTCGGCTACATCCCCTTCGACCCCGAGGCGGCGAACCTGATGTTCA
>CAZARJ010000420.1:0-1880 GCA_964487515.1 uncultured Conexibacteraceae bacterium
CGCTGCCGCTGGTGGGAGGAGCGCCGCGAGGGGCTCGACTACGAGATCGACGGCGCCGTGGTCAAGGTCGACGACCGGGCGCTGTGGCGCGACCTCGGCGTGGCCGGCCGCGAGCCGCGCTGGGCGATCGCCTGGAAGTTCCCGCCGATGACGGCGACCACGAAGCTGAACGAGATCGTCTGGAACGTCGGTCGCACCGGCCACCTGGTCCCCTTCGCGATGCTGGAGCCGGTGCATGTGGGCGGGGTCACGGTCAGCACGGCCACGCTGCACAACGAGGAGGACCTGGAGCGCAAGGACGTCCGGGCCGGCGACGAGGTGGTCGTCACCCGCGCCGGCGACGTGATCCCGCAGGTCGTGGCGCCCCTGATCCAGCGGCGCGAGGGCAAGGAGCTGCCGAAGCCGAAGCCGCCGGAGCGCTGCCCGATCTGCGACACGCCCACGGTCAAGCCCGAGGGCGTCTGGACGATCTGCCCGAACCGCACCGGCTGCCCCGGGCAGGTCTTCCAGCACGTCAAGCACTTCGTGCACCGGGGCGCGATGGACATCGACGGGCTGGGCGAGAAGCAGGTAGCGCGCTTCCTCGAGCTCGGCCTGATCGACGACGTGGCCGGGATCTACGACCTGAAGGCCGAGCAGCTGCTCGAGCTCGAGGGCTTCGGCGAGACGTCGGCCCGCAACCTGCTGGGCGCGATCGAAGCCTCCAAGCAGCAACCGTTCCCGCGCGTCCTCTTCGCGCTCGGGCTGGCCGGCGTGGGGGCGGTGAACGCGGAGGCGCTGGCCCGCCACTTCGGCTCGATCGACGCGCTCCTGGAGGCGGATGAGGAGCAGGTGATCGAGGTCGACGGGATCGGGCCGATCCTGGCGGCCAGCATCGTCGAGCAGCTCGCCGGCGACGACACCCGGGCGCTCATCGCGGCCCTTCGGGAGCGCGGGCTGCGCTTCGAGCTCGACGCGGCCGAGCGGCGCGCCGAGGGCGGCCCGCTGAGCGGCAAGACGTTCGTTCTCACGGGAACCCTCCCCGAGCTCAGCCGCGATCAGGCCGCCGGGCTGATCAAGCGCGCCGGGGGCAAGGTGACCGGCTCGGTGTCCAAGAACACCGACTACGTGGTCGCCGGGGAGAGCCCGGGATCGAAGCTCGCCAAGGCCGAGGAGCTCGGGACCGAGATTCTCGACGAGGCCGGCCTGCGGGAGCTGCTCGAGGCGGACCCGGCGGTCGGCCCCACGGCCGCGGCGACGTAGCGGCCGGCTCCACCGACCCCGGGGGCTCGGAGGGCCTCAGCGCTTCGCGTAGCGCGCGATCTGGACCGTCATCTGATCCTGGATCGAGCGGGCGGCGTCGTAGCTGTAGACGCCGTTCATGAGCAGCGAGAAGGCGATCAGCCGCTTGCCGGAGCGGCAGAAGCCGGAGAGGTTGGAGACGCCGTTGATCGTGCCGGTCTTGCCGCGGCAGCGCTTCGCGGCGGCGGTGCCCTCCATGCGCGCGTCGAGCGTGCCGTCCTTGCCGGCGATCGCCAGCGACCGGAAGAGGGGCTTGCCGACCTGACGCTCGCGGCGCGTGCGGACCAGCAGGCGAACCACGTCGCGCGGCGCCGCCTTGTTGTTGTCGGTCAGCCCGGAGCCGTCCCTGGGGCGCACCTTGGAGCCGACGCTGCGCGCGTAACGGCGCACCGCCTTCACGCCGCCGTTCGTCGTCCCCCGCCGGCCCGGCTTCGCCCAGAGCCGCTTGAGCAGCATCTCGGCGTAGAAGTTGTTCGACGGCTTGTTGGTCGCCGCCACGAGGGCGGCGATCTTGGGCGAGGCGTAGCGGCCGATCGGGCGGCGGCCGCGCAGCTTGCCCGGCGTGCGGCGGCGCTTCACCTTCCCCTTCACCTTGACGC
>CAZARJ010000421.1:0-1877 GCA_964487515.1 uncultured Conexibacteraceae bacterium
TCGCGGTCATCCCGTGCACGCCGAGCGCCGCGAACGCCTTCAGGTCGGCCTGGATCCCGGCCCCGCCGCCCGAGTCCGAGCCGGCGATCGCGAGCACCGCTGGGGGGCGTGAGTCGCTCATTCCCCGATCGTAGCCTGCTCCCCCGCCCCGCCCGGCGGCGCGCGCAGCCCGGTGCGGACGTAGCGCCCCGTCCCGTCGCTGCGCAGGTACCCGTCCCGCTCAAGCCTGCCGAGCGCCGCCAGCGTGGGCCCGAGCGGCTCCCCCGTGGCGCCCGCGACCCGGTCCACGGTCCCCGCCCCGTCCTCGACCGCCGCGAGCGCGATCCTGCCGCCCGCGGGCACCGGCGGCCCCACGCGCGCCGCGCTCGCGACCCCGGGGCCGAGCAGCGCATCGAGGACGTCCTGCGCGTCGCGGATCAGCGCCGCTCCCTCGGCGATCAGCTTGTTCGTCCCCCGCGAGCGCCACGAGGTGACGGGGCCCGGCACGGCGCCGACCTGCCGGCCCCCGTCCGCCGCCATCTCCGCGGTGATCAGCGAGCCTGAGCGCTCCGCCGCCTCGACCACCACGGTGATGCCCGCCAGCGCCGCCATGATCCGGTTGCGGGCGGGGAACATCCAGCGGAACGTGGGCGCCCCGCAGGGCAGCTCCGACAGCACCAGGCCCCGCTCGCGTACGCGCTCGTAGAGGCGCCGCCGCGAGCGCGGGTAGGCGCGCTCGGGCCCGGTCCCGAGGACGGCGACGGTGTCCCCGCCGCCGGCCAGGGCGCCGTCGTGCGCGGCCGAGTCGATCCCCAGGGCGAGGCCGCTGATCACCCCCACCCCCGCCGCGGACAGCGAGCGGCTCAGCTCCTCGGCGACCTCGAGCCCGTAGGAGCCGGCCCGGCGCGCGCCGACGATCGTCGCCGCTCCCTCCGGCTCGAGGCGCTCGAGCAGCTCCCGGTCCCCGGCCGCGAACAGCGCCCGCGGCATCGCCGGGCCCAGCGAGCCGAGCGCCGCGGGCCAGAGCTCGTCGTGGCGGCAGACGCTCCAGCAGCCCGCAGCCGCGAGCTCCTGCTCCAGCTCGCGCACCGACAGCGGCGAGCGCGAGCGGCGCAGCGTCGCGGCCGCCGCGCGCGAGCTGACCGCCTCGATCAGCTCCAGGTCCCCGAGCGCGAGCAGCTCCCGCGCCCGCTCCCCGGCCCGGCGGCTCACCGCGCGGTCGATGTGGCCGGCCAGCGACCTGAGCAGCAGCCCGCGCGCCAGGCAGTCCGAGCAGGCCCTCACGGCGCGCCCCTCCTGCGCATCCCGAGGGCCTCGTCGACGTGCTCGGGAGCGACGCGCTCCGCTCCCGCCAGATCGGCGCAGGTGCGGGCGACCTTCAGCACCCGGCTCCAGCCGCGGCCGCTCAGCCCGCACTCCGCGTGGCCGCGGATCAGCAGGCGCGCCGCGTCGTCGCCGATCCCCGCCTTCGCAGCCAGCTCCGCCTCGCTCATCGTGGCGTTGGACCGCCCCGCGCCGAGCCGCCGCGACTGAAGCTCGCGGGCCGCCCGGACCCGCTCGGCGACCGCCCGCGAGGGCTCCCCGGGGTCGCCGGCGAGCGCACGGGCGTCAGGCTGCTCGACGCGCAGCGAGAGGTCGAAGCGGTCGGCCAGGGCGCCGCTCAGCCGCCCCAGGTAGTCGCGGACGCGATGGGGCGGGCACTCGCAGCGCTCTGAGTCCGCCCCGTGGCCGCAGGGGCAGGGATTGGCCGCCGCCACGATCTGCGTCCGGGCCGGGAAGGTGACCGTGCCCTGCGCCCGGGCGATCGTCACGCGGCCGTCCTCGAGCGGCCCCCGCAGGGCCTCGAGCGCCGAGCGCGCGAACTCGCCCAGCTCGTCGAGGAAGAGCACGCCGCGGTG
>CAZARJ010000422.1:0-1876 GCA_964487515.1 uncultured Conexibacteraceae bacterium
GAGCGCCGAGCTTGCACTTTTCCGGCCATTGCACGGGTTTCGGCAAGTTCGGTGGTGCACACCCCCACGCCGGCAACCACCGGCGGCAGCAGGATCGATGGGATCTACCGGCCGGCTAGCGGTCGCCGTCCTCGTCGCGATCGGCGGCGAGGAACTCGGGGGTGGCGATCGCGGCGACGCCGAGGATCAGGCCGGTGAAGATCAGGGGGACGCCGATGATGCGGGCGAGGGCGGCGTCGACGAGCAGGACGAGCAGGCAGCCGAGGATGAAGGCGACCGCGGCGACGCGGGGGCGGGCGAGCTTCACCGGGCCTCCTCCTCCTCGACCCCGGGCAGGCCGCCGAAGCGCTCCGAGAGGCGGCCCCTGAGCGCGAGGCGGAAGAGGACGAAGATCGAGGGGACGATGACTGCAAGCGCCAGCACAAGGGCGATCAGCGTCGCGAGGAGGGTCGCCTCCCCGGCGGCCGCGGCGCGGAAGGTGAGCTCGCCGGGGAGGAAGTCGGGGCGCTGCGCCAGCGCCCAGCCGACCAGCACGGTGCCGACCGCGATGCCCGAGGTGTAGCGGGCGGGCTCGTAGCGGCGGCCCCAGATCAGCCACAGGGTCCCCACGCCGACGGCGGCCGAGGCGACGACCATCACCAGGCCGGCGCCCGAGGTGAGGCCGTCGAAGAGGTGGCGCGCGTCCTCGCGGACGACCAGCAGCCCGCCGATCGCCATCGCGCCCGCCACCGCGCCGGCGGCGAGCGCCCGGGCGCGGAAGGCGGAGGCGAGACCCGGGGCGCCCGCCCGCACGGCATCGCCGGCCAGGAAGACCGCGGCGACGTAGGCCGAGGTGGCGACCGCGAGCGCCCCGATCCACAGCGAGGTCACGTTGACCCAGCTCGCGAACGGGATGCCGGCGTCCCCGCCGGCCGGGACCTGACCCGACGCCACCGCGCCGATCGCGCAGCCGAGGAAGAACGGCGTCAGCACGGACGAGAGCGCGAACATCGCCCCGAGCGCCCGCGCCTCGCCGATCGACGCCGCCTCGCCGCGCAGCGCGTAGGCGGCGCCGCGGAAGATGATCCCGACCGCGGCCAGGAACAGGGGCACGTACAGCGTCTCCATCAGCGGCCCGAAGGCGCGCGGGAAGCAGGTCCACATCACGACCAGGACGACGATCAGCCAGACGTGGTTGGCCTCCCACACCGGCCCCATCGAGCGGTGGATCAGGGCGCGCATGCGGGCGCCCCGCCTGGCCCCGCCCGCGGTCAGGTCCCAGAAGCCGGCGCCGAAGTCGGCCCCGCCGAGGACCGCGTACGCCGCCAGGGCGGCGATCAGGATCGCGGCGATCACGTCGGCGAGCATCAGGGCAGCACCTCGATGTCGCCGGAGCCGGCCTCGAGCTCGGACTCAGGGCCGTTGCGGGCCAGCCGGCGCAGCATGTAGAGGGCGACCGCTCCCAGCCCGAGGTAGACGGCGACGAGCGTGCCGTAGCCGAGCGGGATCCCCTCGGCGCCGGTGACCGCCTCGCGGACGCGCATGAGCTCGTAGACGATCCACGGCTGGCGGCCGACCTCGGTCACGATCCAGCCCGCGATCAGCGCCACGACCGAGAGCGGCCCGGCTGCGACCACCGCGCGGTGGAACCAGGGCGAGCGCGGCACCGCGCCGTGGCGCCAGCGCGACCAGAGGAACCAGAGGCCGAGCGCCGCGAGCAGCGTGCCGATGCCGACCATGATCTGGAAGCTGTTGCGGACCCAGGCGACCGGCGGCGTGTCGCCCTCGGGAAACGCGTCGAGCCCGGTGACGGTCGCGTCGGGATCGTGGAAGGCCAGGAGCGAGAGCATCTTCGGGATCTCCACCCCGCCGTAGATCTGGCCGTCGACGTAGAGGC
>CAZARJ010000423.1:0-1876 GCA_964487515.1 uncultured Conexibacteraceae bacterium
GGGGCGCGACCTCGCGAACAAGCTCTGGAACGCCTCCCGGCTGATCCTCCTGAACACGGGCGATGCCGCGCCCGCTCCGCGCGGCGAGGCGATCGAGGACCGCTGGATCCGCTCCCGCCTGGAGCGCACCGTGGCCGAGGTCGGCGAGCGGCTCGCGGCCTTCGACTTCTCCCACGCCGCGCTGGAGCTCTACCGCTTCATCTACTCGGAGCTCTGCGACTGGTACCTGGAGATCGCCAAGCCGCGGCTCTACGACGGTGAGGCCGAGGTCGCCGCCAACCTGCTCTTCGTGCTCGAGCGGACCCTGTCGCTGGCGCACCCGCTGATGCCGTTCGTGACCGAGGAGATCTGGAGCTACCTGCCGGACCGCGAGGCGGAGCTGATCGTCTCGCCGTGGCCGCAGGCCGCCCCCGAGCGCCTCGACCCGGAGGCGGAGGAGCGGGTCGCGGAGGCGATCGAGCTGACCCGCGGGCTGCGCCGCTGGCGCGAGCTCGCGGGGGTCTCCCCGGGCGCGGTCCTGAGCGCCCGCGCGGGGGGCCCGGAGCGGCCGCACCCGCTCGTCGCCAGGCTCGCGCGGGTCGAGCTCGACGGCGACCGGGGCATGGAGGCGGTGGCCACCGTCGGGCCGCTCGAGATCCTCCCCTCGCCGGAGCTGGACCCCGACGCGGTCGCGGCGCGGATCGCCGAGCGCCGGGCGAAGCTCGAGGCCGAGATCGCGCGCGCGGAGGGCAAGCTCGCCAACCAGGGGTTCGTCGCCAACGCCCCGGCCGAGGTCGTGGAGGCCGAGCGCGAGAAGCTGGCCCGCCACCGCGCGGGCCTGGAGGAGCTGGGCGGATAGATCCCGAGCGCTACCTCGCCGGGCTCGAGCCGGTCGGCTGGCGCTTCGGGCTCGATCGCATGGAGCTGCTCTGCGCGGCCCTGGGGCGGCCCCAGGACCGCTTCCGCTCCCTGCACGTGGTGGGGACCAACGGGAAGACGTCGGTGACCCAGATGTGCGCCGCGCTGCTGCGCGCGGGGGGGCTGCGTGCGGGGGCCTGCATCTCGCCGCACGTGTGGCGCTGGGGCGAGCGGGTGCGGATCGGCGGGGCGGAGATCGAGCCGGGCGCGTTCGCCGCCGCGGTCGAGCGCGTCGCCGCGGCCGTCGAGCGGGTTGAGGCCGGGCTCGCCGGGGGCGAGCGGGTGACGCAGTTCGAGGCCGCGGTCGCCGCCTGCTTCGTCGCCTTCGCCGAGGCCGGGGTGGAGGTCGCCGTGGTCGAGGCCGGCCTCGGGGGGCGCCTTGACGCGACCAACGTGATCGCCTCCGAGGCGACCGCCCTGACCTCGGTCGGGCTCGATCACGTGCAGTGGCTGGGGGAGACCGAGCTCGAGATCGCGACCGAGAAGCTGGCCGTGCTCGAGCCCGGAACGGCGCTCGTCACCGGCCGGCTGAGCCCGGAGGTCGCCGGGCTCGCGGCGCGCGTCGCCCGCGAGCGCGGGGCGCGCCTGATCGAGGCCGGGGCGGATCTTCCCGGGGCGCCGGCCCCGGCCCCGTATCTGGGGCGTGACGCGAGCGTCGCGATCGCCCTGGCGGAGATCGTCCGCGGGCCGCTCGATCGCGCCGGGGCGGCCGCTGAGCTCGCCACCCTGCGCCTCCCCGGCCGCGCCGAGGTCCTCGATCCCGGTGGCCCCGGGCCGCGCCTGATCCTCGACGCAGCCCACAACGAGCAGGGCGCGGCGGCGCTCGCCGAGGCCCTGCCGGGGCTGGCCGGCGGGCGGCCGGTCTTCGCCTGCCTCTCGATCCTCGCCGACAAGGACGCGGACGCCTTCGCCGCCGCGCTCGCCCCGGCCCTGGCCGGCGCCGTCTGCACGGCCGCCGACCCGGGCCCGGCGATGGGCC
>CAZARJ010000424.1:0-1874 GCA_964487515.1 uncultured Conexibacteraceae bacterium
GGGATCTACAACGTCACCGACGACGAGCCCGCGCCCGTCCGCGAGTGGCTGCCCGGGCTCGCCGACGCGCTCGGGGCCCGGGCGCCGATGCGCGTGCCGCGCTGGCTCGGCCGAATCGCCGGCGGGGCCGCGACGGTCGCGATGATGAACGACGTGAAGGGGCAGAGCAACGCGAAGGCGCGCCGCGAGCTCGACTGGGAGCTCCGCTACCCGAGCTGGAGGCAGGGCTTCCGCGCGGGCCTGAGCGCGAACGGGGCGGGCTAGGCCGCCAGCTGCGGGCGGCGGTCGCTCCAGCGCTCGACACGCTCGAGCTGGCCGCAGAGGCCGAGCAGCGTGCCCTCGTCGTGCGGGCGGCCCAGCAGCTGGGCCCCGATCGGCAGCCCGTCCGCGGTCGTCCCCGCAGGCGCGCTGAGGGCCGGCCAGCCGAGCACGTTCCAGGCGAAGGCGTAGGGGCAGATCGCGCTCGCGGCGCTGCTGGTCTCCCACCAGCTCCGGCCCGCGAGCGCGCCGACGCGCGGCGCGGGCTGCGCGGTGGTCGGGGTGAGGACGACGTCGAAGGAGTCGAAGATCCGCCCGATCCGGGACCGCAGCATGGCCTCCGCGCGGCGGGCGAGCCGCAGCGGCGCCCTCCCGCCGACCACCGAGCCGAGCCGCAGCGCGGTCCGGGTGCGCGGCTCGAGCGCCTCCCGGTCCTCGAGCCGCTCGCACCACTCCCGCACCCCGCCGGCCGCGCGCGGCACGAGCGCCGGCCCGACCAGGCCGTAGGGCGGATCCGCTTCGTCGACGAAGTGGCCGAGCTCGGCCAGCCGCTCGGCGACCCGCTCGGTGGCCGCGCGGATCTCCGGGTCGAGCCGGGCCGCCACCCCGAACGGGGTGGCGAAGGAGACCGCGACCCGCAGCGGGCGCGGCTCGCGGCGCGCCAGCGCCTCGAAGGGCAGCGCCGGCTCCGGCGGCTGCTCCAGGTCCTCGGGATGGCTGCCGGAGATGGCGTCGAGCAGCAGCGCCGCGTCCGCGGCGGTCCGGGCGATCGGCCCGATGCAGGCGAGGCCGTGGAAGGAGTCGACCTCGGGCCAGGTCGAGACGCGGCCGCGCTGGGGCTTCAGCCCGACCAGCCCGCACCAGGCCGACGGGATCCGGATCGACCCCGCCCCGTCGGAGCCGATCGCCGCGGCCACCATGCCGGCCGCGACCGCCGCCGCCGCGCCGCCGCTCGAGCCGCCCGGCGTGTGCTCGGGGTTCCAGGGATTGCGGGCGGCGCCGAACGCGGCGCTCTCGGAGAAGTGCCACTGCCCCACCTCGGGGGTCATCGTCTTGCCGACGATCACCGCTCCCGCCTCCTTCAGCCGCCGCACGACCTCGCTGTCGCGCTCGGCCGGCCGGTGCCTGCCGCCGCAGCCGAAGGGCGTCGTCTCCCCGCGCAGGTCGACGTCGTCCTTGATCGCGGTCGGCACGCCCAGCAGCGCGCCGCGCTCGCCCGCCGCCAGCCGCCGGTCAGCCTGCGCCGCGGCCTCCAGGGCGCGCTCGTCGTGGACGACCCGGAACGCCCGCAGCGCCGGCTGCAGGGCCTCGATGCGCTCCAGGGCCGCACTCGTCAGCTCGGTCGATGTCAGCCGGCCCTCGGCGAGCATGTCGACCTGGCCCGCGAGGCTCTGGGCGCGCGGGTCCCGCAGGGGCGTGCGCCGCTCCGGCAGGCGGCGGATGTCCGCGGGCTCAGCCATCCCGCCCCCCGACCGCGATCCGCCCCCCGCTCGCGGGCGCGAAGGTGATCGCGCGCCTGCTGATCCGCTCCCCCGGGCCGGTCGCGCGGGCGAGCCACATGCGGCGCATGATCGTCGCCAGCACGATCCGCATCTCGTAGAGCGCGAAGCTCGCCC
>CAZARJ010000425.1:0-1867 GCA_964487515.1 uncultured Conexibacteraceae bacterium
AGCAGGTTGTAGAGCCCGCGCGGCTGGCCGTCGACGCGCACCCGGTGCCACCAGAAGCCGCGCAGCTTGGCGAGGAAGCTCGCCAGCGTGATCCGGCCCTCGAGCAGATCGGGCAGGCCGCGCTTGTTGCAGTGGAAGCGGGCCTCGATCGGCACGTCGGCGAAGTGGCTGTGGCGGCCGAGCAGGGCGGCCAGGGCGTGCGTTCCCGAGCGGCCCGTGCCGCCGATGAAGAGGAGCTCCGGGGTGCCGCCCGGCGCGCCGGTCGCGCTGCCGGCGGCCGCGCTCACGCGGGCTGGCGCCGGTAGGCGCGCCGCAGCGCCGGCACGCAGTGGAACCCCTCCGCCTCGAGCCGTTCGAGCGTCTTCTCGTACTCCGCCACCAGCGCCCGCTGCTCCTCCTCCGAGAGCCCCTCGCGCCAGCGCTCCTTGTGGGCGGCCTCCGGGTTCATCTCCTCGTCGAAGAAGGCCCGCATCGCCGGCTCGTCATCGAGCTCCAGGTAGTCGAGCAGGCCCCGGTAGGCGTCCTCGCGGTCGGCCCCGATCAGCTCGTCGAGCCCGACGGTGTGCAGGGCTCCGGGAGGCAGCTCGCGCACGCCGGCCTCGATCTTGCGCAACCGCCCCTCCCACCAGCGCAGGCCCTCGAAGCCGTTGCGCGGGTGGCTGCGCTTCTGCCGCTTGGAGGCCTTCGAGGAGCCGGCGTCCCGTCCGTCGCGGACGGTGTGGATCAGCTTCGCGTCCGGGAACAGCCGCAGCAGGGTCGGGCTCTCGGCGATCGTGAAGCAGCTCATCTCGATCAGCGCCGGCTTGCCCTCCCGCGCGGCGATCGGCCAGAGCAGGTCGAGGAAGAGGTTGCGGGCGGCGAGGTCGAGGTCCGTGGCCGCCCCGCGCTCGAACTCGGCGACCGCGGCGTCGAAGCGGTCGCGGTCGACGATCTTGTGCAGGCCGCGCACCTTGCGCCCGAAGGCGAGCCGCCGGGCGATCACGGGGGCGACCTCCCCGGCGCGGATCCGGCGCCACCAGAAGCGCCGCAGCTTGCGCAGGAACTGCTCCGGCGTGGTGCGCTCGGCGAGCAGGTCGGGGAAGCCCTGCGGGTTGACGTGGAAGCGGGCCTCGATCGGGACGCGCGCGTAGCGCGAGTGCGCGGCCAGCAGCTGCGAGAGGACGTGGGTGCCGGAGCGCCCCGTGCCGCCGATGAAGAGGAGCTGGGGGTCGGCGGGGCGGGTCGCGGCGAGGTCGACCGCGCTCATCGCCCGCTCCCGGCCGAGCGCGCACGCCGGAGCGCCGCCGGCTGCGGTGAGTCGGATGCGGCCCTGCGGCCGGGCAGGGCCTCGGTTTCAAGTCCGGTCGGCATCGTGAGACAAGAAAGTCGGCGCCGGGGCGCGGGGCCTCGCGGGCGCGAAGCGACCCGGAAGGTTAGTGGACCGCCCGCCGTCCGGCGCGCTTCACGCACCGGCCGCGCGGCCCGGGCGACCGGCGCCGATGCCACGGCCTCGCGGCGGCGCTCAGCGCAGGCCGTCGATCACGTAGGGCAGCTCGCCCTCGCCGACGAGCCCGTAGCGGCGCGCCTCGGCGATCGTCGCCGCGGTGCTCTTCAGCTCCTCGGCCCGCTTGCTGAGCTCCCGGTGCTCCTTCTTGAGCGCGCTCAGCCGCTGCTCGGCCGCGTTCGACTCGCGCCAGCTCTCGACCACGTGCAGGGCCGGCCCGATGTAGGAGATGACCAGCGCGAAGAGCACGATGAGCAGGACCACCCGCCCGAGCCGGTCCCAGCGGATCCTCGATCCCCTTCCCCGCCCCCGCTCACGCGCGCTGACCCGCGCGCGGTACCGGGTCCGTGCAGCCGAAGACGCCATCGGGCCGCCCTTCGCCAC
>CAZARJ010000426.1:0-1867 GCA_964487515.1 uncultured Conexibacteraceae bacterium
GACGGCTTCGCGCGCGCCGAGGCCGACCTGGACCAGCGCGGGCCGGGGGAGCTGCTCGGCGTCCTGCAGAGCGGCCTGCCGCGCTTCCGCTGCGCCTCGCTGCCCGCCGACGCGCCCCTGCTCGAGCGCGCCCACGCCGACTCGCGCGCCCTGCTCGAGGGCCCCGAGGGGGAGGCGGCGCCGGAGCTCGGGCCGCTGCTGGCGCTGGCGCGCGAGCGCTACGGCGACGAGCGGCTGGAGGCGATTCCGGCGTGAGGGTGATCGCCGGCGAGCTCGGCGGGCGGCGCCTGCACGCCCCCCGCGGCCGCGCCGTGCGGCCGACGACGGACCGGATCAGGGAGGCGCTGTTCTCGATCCTCGGCGACGTGGGCGGCCTCTCCGTGCTCGACCTGTTCGCCGGCAGCGGGGCGCTCGCGATCGAGGCGCTCTCGCGCGGCTCGCGGGCGGCGACGCTGGTCGACGTCGACCCCGGGCCGGCCCGGCGGAACGTCGCCGAGCTCGGCCTGAAGGAGCGCGCGGAGGTGCTCGGGGTCGACGCGCTCGCGTACCTCGCCCGTCCCGGCGGCCGCTTCGACCTGGTCTTCTGCGACCCGCCCTACGACCCGCCCGATAAACTCGCGCGCCGCCTTGGTCGACGGCTCGACACCCTGCTCGTCCCGCGCCTCAACGAGGGCGCGCGCGTGATCGTCGAAAGCGCCTCCGCGGCGCCGCCGGCGCTCTCGCTGCCGCTGCTCGACGAGCGCCGCTACGGGACCACGACGCTGCGCATCCACGCGGCGCCCTCCGGGGAGGGAGCGCGTTGAGCGCCGAGAGCCCCCGCGTCGCCGTCTGCCCGGGCAGCTACGACCCGGTGACCAACGGCCACCTCGACATCATCGGCCGCGCGGCGCGCATCTTCGACCGCGTCCTGGTCGGGGTCGTCGACCACGCGGTGCGCAAGCAGAAGCCGCTCTTCACCGGCAGCGAGCGGGCCGCCTTCATCGAGCGGTCCGTGGGCGGGCTGCCGAACGTCGAGGTGCGGGTCTTCACCACCCTGCTCGTCGACTTCGCCCGCGAGCACGGGGCGACCACGATCGTCAAGGGCCTGCGCGCGATCTCCGACTTCGAGTACGAGTTCGAGATGAACCAGCTCAACCGCAAGCTCGCGCCCGAGATCGAGAGCGCCTACGTGATGGCCTCGCCCGAGTACAGCTTCCTCTCCTCGACCGGCGTCAAGGAGCTGGCGACCTTCGGCGGCGACGTCACCGACCTCGTCCCGCCGCAGGTCGCGGAGGCGCTCAGGGAGCGGATCGAGCGCTGAGCGGGCGCGGGCCGATCGGCGGGGACGTGGATGGCGGCGGCGGCGAGAAGTTCGGGCCCGGTTGGGCAGGAGCTTGCAGCCGGGCGCCGAAGCAACCGATCGAGCCGGGCTTTTTCCCCGCATACCCCTAAGCTTTAGCGGCACCATGGACGTCCTCGTTCTCATCGACAAGCTCGACGACCTGATCCACAACGCGCGCCCGGTGCCGTTGACGGATCAGGTTCGCGTCGACCGCGAGGAGATCTACGACCTGCTCGACCAGATGCGGGCCACGATCCCCGAGGAGATCAAGCAGGCCCGCTGGATCGTCAAGGAGCGGCAGGAGATGCTGGCCGAGGCGAAGCGCGAGGCCGAGCGGGTCGTCAAGGAGGCCCGCGACCAGCAGGCCCGCCTGATCAGCGAGGAAGAGGTCTACAAGCAGGCCGAGCGCGGCGCCGAGGAGATCCTCGAGGACGCCCGCGACACCGAGCGTCAGATCCGGCTCGGGGCCGAGGACTACGCCGACGAGATCCTCTCCACGCTCGAGGTCAACCTGCAGAAGTTCCTCGCCGCCGTGCAGCGCGGCCG
>CAZARJ010000427.1:0-1855 GCA_964487515.1 uncultured Conexibacteraceae bacterium
CGGGCCGGGGCTGCGCGCCGGCATGGCCGCCGTCCTCGACTACGCGGAGCGCCGCAGCCGGGCCGCGATCGCGGCGCTGCCGGACGGCGCGCACGAGGCCGCCGACGTGCTCGAGGCGGCCGGCGGCGGGACGATCGGCCTGCGCGTGCGGGTGGAGATCGAGGGCGAGGAGCTGGCGATCGACTTCGCCGGCAGCGCGCCGCAGGTCGAGGGCAACCTGAACTGCCCCCTTCCCGTCACCCGCGCAGCCTCCCTGTTCGCGGTCCGCGCCCTGCTCGATCCCGATGCACCACCGTGTGCGGGCGGGCACCGGCCGGTGGCGATCTCCGCGCCCTCCGGCTGCGTGCTCAACGCCCGCCCCCCCGCCGCCGTGGCGGCGGGCAACGTCGAGACCTCGAGCCGCGTCGCCGACCTGGTCCTGGAGGCGCTCGGAGAGGCCTGCGGCGGGCCGGCCCAGGGACAGGGGACGATGAACAACCTGACCCTGGCGAGCGCCGGAGACGAGAACCCCGGGCCCCCTGGCGCAAGCGGGCCCGCGGGCTTCACCTACTACGAGACGATCGGCGGCGGGCAGGGTGCCTGCCGCGACCGCCCGGGGCCGAGCGCCGTGCACGTGGCGATGTCGAACACCCTCAACACCCCGATCGAGGCGCTCGAGTTGGAGCTGCCGGTGCGCGTGCGCCGCCTCGCGGTCCGCCGCGGCAGCGGCGGCGCCGGAGCGCGCCGCGGCGGGGACGGGATCGTGCGCGAGCTCGAGGCGCTCGCGCCGATGGAGTTCAACCTGCTCACCGAACGGCGCGCGCTGGGACCGCGCGGGCGCCACGGCGGCGCGGACGGCGCGCCGGGACGCAACCTGCTCAACGGCGAGGCGCTGCCCGCGAAGGCCGGCGGGCGGATGCGCCCCGGCGACCGGCTGCGGATCGAGACCCCGGGCGGGGGCGGCTTCGGCGTCGGCCCGGACATCGCGCCCGGGCCACGCGGCTCAACCCGGAACGCCGGGGGCAACGGCGGAGATGCATCGCGTGAATAGGATTACTCATAGTAAGTAACACCCGTAACTTATTTTGCGATTAGCTTGATCTGCTTTATGCTCGCCGCGCTTCGGTGGGCCCGCATAGTGGCCCCGGCCGGGTCGCTCTTACGTCCAAGATCGCTGACCCCGCCCGAACCTCTACCCCGGACGACCAACCATGCCAATTGCGTTCAAAGAATGGTCCGTAACAGTGCGGGCGCTCGCTGAGGGCGAGCAGCTCGTCACCCTCCTCAAGGGGGGGATCCGAGAGGAAGAGAAGGACTTCGAGCTCGAGCACGAGCAGTTCTTCCTCTACCCAACCTTCGACCACCAACGCAATGACCTGGTCCGGGAATCGCACCATCCGGAGCTGCGCCGGGCCCTCGAGGAGGGCGTCTGGCCGGACGAGGAGCCCTCGCCCCGCGCCCTGCTTCAGGACGGCGGCATCGCGCAGCCCGACCGCGTGCGGATCCGCGCCTGGGCCGAGGTCGCCGAGCACTTCACCACCGGCGATCCCCGGATCGTCGACGCGCTCAGCCCCTACCACGTGTGGACGCAGGACTACGCGCGCAAGCGCCTGCGCTGGCGGCGCACGCACCCGCTGCACGTGCTGCTGCTGCGCGTGCACCGGATCCCGCGGCCGGTCACCGTGCGGGTGCGCGACGAGCACATCGGCGGCCACTCCTGGGTCGAGATCGATCGTGACCTGCCCTTCGAGGGAGTCCCGGTAATGGCCGACGAGGAGTTCGAGCGCGCCTCCTCGGCGATCCGCACGGCCTGCGGCGCCGAGCAGCCCGAGCCCGCGCTCGCCTGATCCGCCGGCGGGCCGGCGCGGACCGCGGC
>CAZARJ010000428.1:0-1850 GCA_964487515.1 uncultured Conexibacteraceae bacterium
GGAGATCGCCGCCGCGAGGTCGACGTAGGAGGCGGTCTGCCCGCCGACGTGCGCGGTCACGTCGCTGCCCTGCGTCCGCTGCGGAATCACGTAGTCGCGGATCGTCCCGACCAGCTCCGCGGTCTTCGGGTCGGCGGGGGCGGTGGATGCGATCACCGTGAAGATCGCGGCGTCCCCGCGCTCGTTGATCTGCGGCGGCGAGACGACGTCCACGCCCGCCGTCCCCTCGAGACCGTTCTGGAGCTTCACGAGGCGCCGGTCGGTCCCCCGCTCGTCGCCGCCCGCGGCCGTGAGCTCCTTCGTCAGCTGGTCCTGGAGGCCCTCGGCCTGCTGCTTCTGCATCTCGGCGACCTGCTGCATGGCATCGAGCTCGGCCTTCTGCGCCTGCAGGTTCGCGGCCTGGACCTTTGCGTCGGCGGCGTCCTGCTCGAGCTGGTTGCGCTGGGCGATCACGCCGGCCGTCTCGCGGGCCGTCGACTCGGCGTCGGCGGCCAGCGCGCGGGCGTCGGCGCCGAGCCCGGTCGCCTGCCGCCGGAGCCTGGCGGCGCGCCCGGCGAGCTTCGCGGCCCGCTCCTGCAGGCGCCGCTCCTGTGCGCGCATCCGCGACAGGTCGTCGCTGAGCTGCCCCTGCCGGGCCTCGACGCGCGCGAGGCGCCGCTGCAGGCGGGCCTGCCGGTGGGGCGGCGGGTTGTTGCGCAGCCGCGTCTCGATCGCCGCGCGCCGTTCCCGGACCGCCGCGAGTGCGCGCTGGGTAGCGGCCATGCGGGCCGCCAGCTCGACTTCGGCGGCGGCGAGCTCACGGGCCTCGGCGGCGATCTCCCCGAGCTGCGAGCGCAGCGTGCGCTTGCGCTCGATCGCGTCCCGCTGGCCCTCGATCGTGGCCCACTGCGCGCCGAGCCGGTCGGCCTCCGACTGCAGCGCCGCCCCCTGGCCCTCGAGCGCCGCCTGCCGGTCGCTCAGCTCCGCCGCCTGCTGCTGCAGCTCGGCCCCCTGCGCCTGCCCCTGCTGCTGCTCGCCGGTCAGCGTCTTCTGCAGCTTCTGGGCCTCGCTCATCTGCTGCTCGAACTGCTTGCTCGGCCGCGCCGGGCTACCGAGGTCGACGGCCACCAGGAGGGGGCCGTTGTAGCCGACTCCGTAGCCCGCGGAGATCAGGTCATAGGCTTGGCGCTCGGTCGTCGACTTCGGCGTCGCCCCGACGTCCTCCTGGCCGAGATCGAGGGAGGCGAAGGGGATCGCCAGCACGACCAGCAGCGCCACCGCGGCGCCGATGCAGCGCCAGGGCCTGGCAACGACGTAGTGCCCCCACGCGGCCCACATGCCGTGCTCGTCGCCCTCCGTCCGGGGGCGCGGGCCGAGGGGTCCCGGAAGGCGCAGCGACTCGATCCGCCGCCCCAGGGCGCCGAGGATCGCCGGCATCAGGGTCACCGAGGCGATCACCGCGGTGAGGACGGCGACCGCGGCCGCGTAGCCGAGCGCGGTGACGAGCGGGATGCCCGCGATCGCGAGCGTCAGCAGGGCTAGCACCACGGTGCTGCCGGCGAACACGATCGCGGTACCCGACGTGGCGACGGCCATCGCGACCGCCTCGTCGTCCGGGCGCCCCTCGCCCCGGAAAGAGAGGTAGCGGGTGAGCAGGAAGAGGGCGTAGTCGATGCCGACTCCGAGCCCGATCATCGTCGCCAGCGTCGGCCCGATCGTGGGCACGTTGGCGACGTGCCCGAGCAGCCCGATCAGCGACAGCCCGACGATCAGGCCCAGCACCGCGGCCAGGATCGGCATCCCCATCGCGACCAGGGAGCCGAAGGTGAGCGCGAGGATGACCATCGCGGCCGCCAGGCCGATCACCTCGC
>CAZARJ010000429.1:0-1846 GCA_964487515.1 uncultured Conexibacteraceae bacterium
CGCTCGTTACCGAGTTGTTGCGGAGGTTCTTACCGTTGATCTTCGCCGCCGCGTATGCGCCGCCGGTGAGAGCGAGAATCATCGCTCCAACCGCGACGAGCATCGAGGCAGACGGCTTGCCGGGCTTCATGCCCTTCAGGTACTTCATGTGGGCCTCCCACTGCATTTCGCGCAGCCCCCCGGAGCGAAACCAGAAAGGCTCCCCCTGGATCCCCTCGTCGAGCTCCTCCCCAGGTGCATATACCAATGCAGCTGCTGTTGCTATTGCAAGCCAAACCCTAGCCGTTAAGGCTCCAAACGGGGCAGCTGCAACGAAAGGGCCCGGGATGCAGCGCATCCCGGGCCCTCGATCGCGAGCCGGCGCGAGGCCGGCACGCAGCCTGACTCAGTTGTCCGAGTAGGACCGCAGGTGGACGCCGTCGATCAGGAAGCCCTGACCTTCGTTGGCCTCCGCTGCCGGGTTGCGGACGAGGAACAGGAGCTTGTCGGCGGTCGGAACGAGGTTGTTGTGTCCGGCCTGCTCCGGATCGTTCCGGTAGTAGTCCTCCCAGGTTCCGCCGGTCAGCGCGAGCTCACCGTCGACGTAGATCTGGACCACGTCGTTGTCGGGCCCGGACTTGAACTCGATCGCGAACTTGATCGAGTGGCTCTCGCCACGGTCGAGAGTCGCGACATCCCTGGGGATGAACTGCCAGGCGGTCTCGCCTTCCTCCGGCGGATCGACGTCATAGAAGGTGACGTGGATGCCGTCCGACTCATCCTTGAACCCGAGATATGTGACCCGGTTGCCGTTGCCCTGATCCGGGCTGACCGACATGGCCAGGCCATCCTGGAACTCGGCCTGCGTGCTGCCGATATTGAACGTCGCCTCGAAGTGCGACTGGCGATCGCCGCTGCCGTAGCCGGCGGTGTAGGCACCTGGCTCGCCGGCCTCGTCGGGCAGCCCCGGCGAGAACGTCTGGTTGCCGAACGCACCGCTCGTGACCGCGTTCGAGATCCGCAGCGCCTGGTCGCCGAACCCGTAGGCCGCGGCGTCCGCGAAGTCGCTGGTCTCCGCGACCTCGACGTCATAGGGACCGGTCATCGTCCAGCCGTTCTGGCCGTCGATGCTGCCCGGCACGAAGCCGTCACGCTCGAAGCTGAACGTGGTGGTCGAGCTGCCGTTGCCACCGTTCTTGCCCGCGGGGCCCTGGTCGCCTGCCGGACCCTGCGGTCCTTGGGGGCCCACAGGGCCGCGCTTGCCGCGCGGGCCGCGATCGCCGCGCAGACGACGGATAGCCCGGTTGCTGAAGTCCCGGGGCAGCAGAGTCTTGTTCTTGATCTTGCTGCTCGCGACCGAGTTGTTCTTGAGATGCTTTCCGTTCAGCTTCGCGGCGGCGTACGCGCCTCCTGTCGTTGCCACGACGAGGGCGGCGATCGCCACCAGCATCGAGGCGGACGGCATACGGAGCCGTCCGACGAACTTGAATCGCTCTCTCATGTGATCCTTTCTCCGCGCACGCGTCGCGCATCCCCCCGACCTTCCGGCCGAGCCATCTTCATAGGGCCCCGGAGTTCATCCCCGACGCGAGTCCCGATCGCGTGCTGATTTTCCCTTTCCGAAAGTCTAGTCGGCTTCAAGGCCAGAAACTTGACGGTACGCGAGCCGGTCCGAACCGCTCAGTTCAGGAGGTTCTGGTGAAGATGAAGTCCGCGATCTGCCGCAGAGAATCGGAGTCACCGGAAGCCTCCGCGAGGGTGGCGACGGCTGCGGCATGCGAGCGCTCCGCGAGCTCGCGGGCGCGCTCGAGACCGTAGAGGCTCACGTAGGTCACCTTGCCGAGCCGCTCGTCCGCCCCGGCCTGCT
>CAZARJ010000430.1:0-1842 GCA_964487515.1 uncultured Conexibacteraceae bacterium
CGGTGGGCGCTCATCACCCGCACCTCGTAGCGGATCCCGGCCTCCTCGAGCGCCTTGCCGGCGGGCTGCATCTTCGGCTTGTCGTTGGCCGAGCCCATGATGATCCCCACCTGCGGCGCGTCGACCTCGATCTCCTCGAAGGCCGCCTCCACGTCGGGCATCGGGGTGGTCACCGTCTCGGCGCCGCCCTCCCCGGGGGTTGGAACTTGCTCGCTCATCGATCCTCCACTCCGCGCCCGGGGGCGCCGTCGCTCAACAGATTTTCCCCGGCCGCGCTCCCGCGACCGGCCACGAGCGGAGATGCCTCGCGGCGCACCGCTCAGCCCCTGGCCGCCGCCTCGCGCTCGACCGCGCGCGCCGCGATGTCGCCGCGAAGCTGGCGGCCGTCGAAGGTGATCAGCTCGGCGGCATCGTACGCGCGGCGCCGGGCGGCATCGGGGTCGGGCCCGAGCGCGGTCACGTTCAGGACCCGGCCCCCGGCGGTGACCAGCTCCCCGTCGCGGCGCGCGGTCCCGGCGTGGGTGATCTCAGCCCCGCTCGCGGCGGCCGCCTCGACGCCCTCGATCCGATCTCCCTTCGAGGAGCTCTCCGGGTAGCCGGCGGAGGCGAGCACCAGCGTCACCGCCCAGTCATCGGAGAACTCGGCCTCGGTGCCCGCCAGCCCGCCGGGCTCGCGCGCCGCGAGGCAGAGCTCGGCCAGGTCGGAGCGCAGCCGCGGCAGCACCGCCTGCGTCTCGGGGTCGCCGAAGCGGCAGTTGAACTCGAGCACCCGCGGCCCCTCGGGGGTGAGCATCAGGCCCGCGTAGAGCACGCCGTGGAAGGGCGTGCCGCGGGCCGCCATCAGCTCGACGATCGGCCGGTGGACCGAGGCGACGATCTCCTCGACCGCCGCCGCGTCGATCCCGGGCACCGGCGAGTAGCTTCCCATCCCGCCGGTGTTCGGCCCCTCGTCGCCGTCGAAGATCCGCTTGTAGTCCTGGGCCGGGGCGAGGGGGACGACGTTGGTGCCGTCGCACAGCGCCAGCAGCGAGAGCTCCTCGCCGCGGAGCAGCTCCTCGATCAGCACCGAGGTGGCGCCGAAGCGGCGCTCGGTGAAGAAGGTCTCCACGGCGTCCCGGGCCTCGGCTTCGTCGGCGGCGATGATCACGCCCTTGCCCGCCGCCAGCCCGTCGGCCTTGAGCACGGTCGGATAGGCGCACGAGGCGAGGTGCCCGAGCGCCTCCGCGCGCGTCCCGGCGACCGCGTGCGCGGCCGTCGGCACCCCGGCCTCGGCCATCGCCCGCTTGGCGAAGAGCTTCGAGCCCTCGAGCCGGGCGGCGGCGGCGGACGGCCCAAACGCGGCGATCCCGGCCTCCTCGAGGGCGTCGACCGCGCCCGCGACGAGCGGCACCTCGGGGCCGATCACCGCCAGCTCGACCCCGGCGCCCCCGGCGGCCGCGGCCAGGCCGGCGAGGTCGGAGGGGTCGGCGTCGAGGATCTCCGCGTCGGCGGCGATCCCCGCGTTGCCGGGCGTGCAGAGCAGCTCGGGGGCCTGCGGGGAGCGGGCCAGCGCGCGCACGATCGCGTGCTCGCGCCCGCCCCCGCCGACGACGAGGATCTTCAAAGCGCGCCCGCGAAGCCCTCGCTGGAGAGCGCCGACATCGTCTCGTTGACCGTCGTGCCGCGCGAGCCGAGCTCGACCGAGACCTTGGCCATGGTCTCGGCGTCGGGAGCGTCGACGACGCTGACGAAGTCGTAGCGGCCCAGCGTCGCCCACTGGTGCTTGACCTCGATCCCGAGCTGCTCCATCTCCGCGTTCACCTCGAGGATCCGGTCCGGGTTGTTCTTGACCGTCTTGATCCC
>CAZARJ010000431.1:0-1830 GCA_964487515.1 uncultured Conexibacteraceae bacterium
GCATCTGCCGGTACGTCCCCCTAGAATGGCGCCGCCTTGCAGGGCCGCCCGAAAAGAGCCGCATCGATCGCCGCCGCGACGACCGCCGCCGTGCTCGGCGCGCTGCCCGCGACGGCCTCCGCCGACCTGCTCGCCCCCGATTCCCCCGCGTCCGGCAGCGCCGGGTCGATGCGGACTATCTACGTGATCATGACCGTCCTCGCGGTGCTCGCGGTGCTCGCGGTGCTCGCGACCGTGCTCCGCGCCGTGCGCCGCTCGCGCGCGGCCGGGGAGCCGGCGCCACGCCGCCGCAGCACGCCGGCGCTGCAGGAGCGCGTCGTGCTCGGGCTGATCGCCTCGGCGCTGGTGCTGTTCGTCGTCGGGATCCTCTTCACCGAGAGCGCCCGCGACGTCGAGGCCTCGGACACCGGCGCCGACCCGATCACGATCCAGGTCGACGGCCAGCAGTGGCTGTGGCGCTACGAGTACCCGGTCGAGACCCCCTCTCCGGACGGCTTCTCCGCCGATGCGGCCTACGGCTACAACGAGCTCGTGATCCCGGTCGACACGCCGATCACGCTCGAGATCAGCTCGATCGACGTGATCCACCGCTGGGCCGTCCCCGCCCTGGCACGCGCCGCCGACGCCGTCCCGGGCCTCGTCAACGAGGTCAACTTCACGGCCACCGAGGAGGGCACCTACGAGGGGCGCTCGACCGAGTTCTCCGGCCCCGGCTACGCGACCATGCGCACCAAGGTGCGGGTCGTCCCCCAGGATGAGTACGAGGCGTTCCTGCAGCAGCGCGTCAGCGACATCAAGGCCGCGCGCGCGTCGGTCCAGGATCAGGTCGAGTCCGGCGCCGCGCCCGGCGTGAAGTTCGAGGAGCAGCAGTGAGCATGCGAGAGGCCCGTCCCGAGATCGTCAGCGAGCAGGTCGCGGGTCCGCGATACGGCTGGACCAGGCTCGTGATGAGCGCCGATCACAAGGCGATCGGCCGCATGTACATCGCGACCGCCCTCTTCTTCGCCGCCGCGGCGCTGACCGAGCTGTTCATGATGCGGATGCAGCTGCTGCTGCCGGAGAGCTCGCTGATCCGGCCCGAGATCTTCGACCGGCTCCTCTCCGCCTACGGGGTCACCGCCCTCGTCCTCTTCGCGCTGCCGCTGGCGATCGGCCTGTTCTCGCTCGTCATGCCGTTGCAGATCGGCGCCCGCGGGATGGCGCTGCCGCGCCTGCACCACCTCTCCTACTGGCTCTACCTGCTCGGCGGCGTGACGATCTACGCGAGCTTCCTCTACAGCCCCTCCGAGGCGGGCACGATCGCCCTCCCCCCGCTCTCCGAGCCGTCGTTTCTGGCCGGCAACGCCGTCGACGCCTGGCTGGTCGGGTTCGGGCTCGCGCTGCTCGGGCAGATCTGCTTCGCGATCAGCGCGATCGCGACCCTGCGGGGCTCGCGCGCCCCGGGCCTGGCCTGGCGCCGCGTGCCGGCGTTCTCCTGGGCCTGCGCAGTGGTCAGCCACACCCTGCTGCTCGTCGCCCCGGTCATGGTCGCCGCGCTCGCGATGCTGATCATCGATCGCAACTTCGACGGCATCTTCTTCGTCCCCGGCCTGGACGGCAAGCCGGTCCTCTACGAGCACCTGAGCTCGATCTTCCTCGCCGGCGCCTACATCTCGGTCGTGATCGCCGCCCTCGGCGCGCTGGCGGAGATCATCCCGACGTTCTCCCGCCAGCCCCAGCCGCCCCAGCTCACGCTCGGCCTCTCCTTCGCCTTCCTGGCCACGCTCACGGTCCTGGCCTGGATGCAGAACATGGTCTCGTCGGTGATCCCGGTCGGCTTCCTCTACTTCG
>CAZARJ010000432.1:0-1824 GCA_964487515.1 uncultured Conexibacteraceae bacterium
GACATCGACCTGATCGAGATCAACGAGGCCTTCGCCTCGGTCGTCGCCGCCTGGCAGCGCGAGCTCGACCCGGACATGGACCGGGTGAACGTGAACGGCGGGGCGATCGCGCTCGGCCACCCGCTGGGCTCGACCGGCGCCCGCCTGATCACCACCCTCCTGCACGAGCTCGAGCGCACCGACACCGAGCTCGGCCTGGTGACGATGTGCTGCGGCGGCGGCCTCGGCACCGGCACCCTGATCCAGCGCGTCTGAGCGGGGCCGGCGCGACGCCTCACCGGGGAGATCTACGTCGAGATACCGACGTAGATCACCCCAGTAGCCGGGCGGGGGCGGCGACCCCCGGCTACTGGGGATCGTTTGGTCGGAATACCGACGTAGATCACCCCAGTAGCCCGCCGGGCGCCCAGCACCCGGCGCGGGGTCCAGCAGCCGGCCGCCGGGCGCCCACCAGCCGGCCGGGGGGCGGCTCGTTCAGCCGGCCTGCGCGGGCTCGCCGCCCTCCTCGAAGCCGATCCGCTCGTGGAGGCGGCGCAGGGGTCTCGGCGACCACCAGTTCCAGGGGCCGAGCAGCGCCATCAGCGAGGGCACCAGCAGCGCCCGGACGACGAGCGCGTCGATCAGGACGCCGAGCGCGGCGCCGAGGCCGATCTGCTTGATGAACAGGACCTCGGAGCTGACGAAGGCGCCGATCGCGACCGCTAGCAGGATCGCCGCGGCGGTCACCACGGCGCCGGTGCGCGCGAGCCCGGCCGCGACGGCGTCGCGATCGCCGAGCCCCCGGTCGTGGGCCTCTTTGATCCGCCCGAGCAGGAAGACCCCGTAGTCGGTGGAGAGCGCGAAGACGAGCGTCGCGGTGACCAGGAAGTCGGTCGGCTCGATGCCGCCGTCGGCGGTGTAGCCGAGCAGGCCTTCCAGCCTGCCGTCCTGGAAGATCAGCGAGAGGATGCCGAGCGTCGCGCCGACGGTGAGCGCGTTCATGATCAGCGCCTTGACGGGCAGCACGACCGAGGCGGTCATCAGCCAGAGGACGAGGAAGGTGAAGCTCGCCAGCAGGGCGATCGCGAGCGGCAGGTGCGAGCCGATCGCGTGCTGCTGGTCGATGAACTCGGCCGCCGCGCCGCCGACCAGCATCTCGGGGGCGTCGGCGCGGATCTCCTCGACGGCGCCGCGCGCGTGCTCGCCGGCGGCGTCACCGCGGGCCACCGCCTCGAGCATCCATGTCGAGCCGTCGAGGCGGCGGGGTCGCTCGACGGCCGAGATGCCGTCGAGCGCGGCCACCCGCCCGGCGAGCTCGTTCATCCGCGGGCGGGCGTCGGCGCCGCCCTCGCCGACGAGCAGGATCGGGCTGCTGTCCTGGCCGGGGAAGTCGCGGGCGAGGGCGTCGCCGGCCGTCCGGGCGCTCAGGCCCTCGGGCACGGTGCCGATGTCGACCGGCGTCCAGACGGTCCGCAGCGAGGGCAGCGCGAGGGCCAGCATCGCGAGCGCCGTGAGCACCGCGATCGGTCCCGGCCGCCGCATCACCCAGCGGGCGATCCGGTCCCAGCGGTCGTGCGCCCCACCGCGATCGCGGGCCGTCAGCTTGACGTTCCAGATCGCGAAGCAGGCGGGCGCGATCACGCTGGCCGAGATCGCGGCGACGATCGCCACGCCGGCGCCGCCGATCGCCATCGACTGCAGGAAGTTGAGCGGGAAGACGATCAGCGTCGCCAGCGCGATCGCGACCGTCGCGGCGCTGAAGAGCACCGTGTGCCCGGCGGTCGCCATGGTGTCGCGGATCGCCCGGACCCCGGGCCCGCTGCGTTCGAGCTCCTCCCGGTAGCG
>CAZARJ010000433.1:0-1811 GCA_964487515.1 uncultured Conexibacteraceae bacterium
CTCGTCCCCGCCTCCTACCGCCGCCGCGCGGGCGGGACGACCGCCACGGAGCAGGGCCCGGGCTCCACGAGCGGGGGCGAGGACGCCGCGCCCGCGGAAGCCCCCGTCCGCTTCTGGCGCTGCGCGAACGAGCGCGCCGAGGCGCAGGCGGTCGCGCGCGAGATCGAGCATCTGCTCGCCGGCGGCGAGCTGAGCCCGGCCGATGTCTGCGTGGTCGTCGCCGGGCCGGCCGGCGGCCGGCTGATCGCGGCGGCCCTCGAGGAGCGCGGGGTCCGCAACCGCAGCGCGGGCTCGGCGGAGCTCTTCGGCCGCCCGGAGGTCCGCGACGCGATCGCCTGGCTGCGGGCGCTCGCCGACCCCGAGGACTCGGCGGCGGTGGTCCGGGCCCTGACCCGCCCCCCGGTCCAGCTCCCGTCGGTGGACCTGGCCCGCTGCACCACGATCGCCCGGCGGCGCAAGCTCGACATGATCTCGGCCCTCGAGGCCGCGCTGGAGAGCCCGCAGCTTCCGCCTCCCTCCCGGGACCGGGTGGCCTCCTTCCTGAAGCTCTACCGGGCGGCCGCCGGGGCGATCGACCGGATGCGCGCGGACGTCTTCGTGCGCCGGCTGATCGAGCGCGTCGGCTTCCGGCGCCACGGCCTCTTCGCCGCCAGCCCCCAGACCGCGGAGCGGCTGGTCAACCTCTCCCGGCTCGCCGAGCTGGCGGCGAGCTGGAGCCGGCGCCGCCCCGACGGCTCGACCCGCGACTTCGTGCGCTACCTGGCCGCCGTCGGCGAGGCGGGCCGGCGGCTGGACCACCACGACGAGCCGCCGCCCCGCGACGCCGTCCTGCTCGCGGCTCCCGACCAGCTCAAGGGGATGGAGTTCGAGCGCGTCTACCTCGTCGGGCTCGGCGAGGGGGCGCTGCGCGCGGGGGCCGAACGCGGGAGCTGGATCCCGGAGGAGCTGCTCGCCGGGGACCTGCCGCCGGCCGCCGACGCCGCCGCCGCGCTCGCCGCGCGCCGGGCGCAGCTCGCGCTCGGCCGCTGCCGGGGCCGGGCGGTCCTCGCCTATCCCGAGCGGGTCCGGGACGCGCCCGCCGCCCCGGCGGCCGCCTACGTCGCCGTCCGGGACGCGCTCGACGGCTTCGAGGAGGTGCACGAGGAGGAGCTGTTCGGGCCCGCCGAGGGGCTGCACGCGACCTACCGGATGATCCGCGACGAGGTGCTCGAGTCGTCCTGGCGCGCCGGGGCGGCGCTCAGCGAGATGCGCCTCGACACGCCCGACGACGTGAACCGCGCCGTGGCCCGCTTCCTCGAGCTGCTCAAGCTCTCGGCCCTGATCCAGCGGCCCGGCGAGGAATCGGAGCGCGATGCGATCGAGGCGCTCAACGAGCTGCTGGGCCGGATCGCGACCCCCGAGCAGCTCGCCGAGCTACAGCGCTCGGCGCTCGACGAGTACGTCCTCGACGAGGATCGAGATCGCGCCCGCCGCGGCGAGCGCCTCGCCGCCGCGGGCGAGCCCGGCCTCGACGCCTTCCTGCCGCGGCGCGGGGAGGGCCTGGCGCTGTCGGCCTCCGACGTGGGCCTCTATCTCACCTGCCCGCTCAAGTACAAGTTCGCGCGCGTCTTCGCGATCCCCCAGGAGCCGACGATCAACCAGCGCTTCGGGATCCTGATCCACAACGTCCTCGAACGCTTCCACACGGAGGAGATCCGGGCCGCGGCGGAGCCCGCGGCGCCGTCCGCCGGCGAGGGCGGGCTGGAGCGGCTCCTCGGCCTCTTCGAGGCGGGCTGGCGGCGCACCGGCTTCGGCTTCTCCGACGACGAGCT
>CAZARJ010000434.1:0-1809 GCA_964487515.1 uncultured Conexibacteraceae bacterium
ACGCGGGCCGCGACACGAGCGAGAAGAGCGCGTTCGGCGTCGCCGAGGCCGGGGCGAAGCAGGCGCTGCTGCGCCAGAACAAGATCGCCACCAACCCCGCCAACGGCAGCTACAACTGCCTCGTCGAGGGTTCCGGCGGAACCCTGATCGCCAGCTCCGCGCAGGGTGACGGCTGGTGCGCCCCCCAGACCGGCCAGATCCACGGCGGCACCTACAGCTACCGGATCCTCCCCGCCGGGGCGATCGACCCCGAGACCGGCACGCGCCTGATCAAGATCGTGGCCGAAGGGACGCTTAATGGGGAGACACGCCGGATCGAGCTCAGCGCCGCCACCGCCACCGGAACTCCGGCCTTCAGCGGCGGCCAAGTGATCGGCCTGAACAAGTTCTACATGGAGGGCAACGCAGAGATCAAAGGCAGTGTCAAGACCAACGCCGACCTTCGCCTGCAGGGCAATGCCGAGGTCTGCGGCAACGTCAGCGTCGGCACCGGCAAGCGGGTGATCGCCGATCACAACGCAGGTGTCGAGTGCGGCGGCGAGGTCACCGAGGGCACCACCGTCCTCGGCCCGGTCGATCGCGGCGACGTGGCGACCAACAACTCGAACCTGCGACTACAGCCGGGGGGCGGCGACACGCGAACCGGCAACTCGAACCAGGTGCAGTGGAACCCGAGCACCAGGCGCCTGAAGCTGGAGGCGAACGCGACGATGACGCTCGGGGGCACCAACTACGACCTCTGCTCGCTGCAGCTGACCGGCAACTCGCAGCTGATCATCGCCGACGGGGCCCAGGTGAGGCTCTACTTCGACTCCCCCGAGAACTGCGGGCTGGGCAATGGCGCCAAGCAGCTCGAGACGCAGGGCAACACGAAGATCATCGTCACGAGCGAGAACCCCAACGACCTCGCCATTCTGCTCACGGGCTCGGACACGCTGACCACCTACGTCTGGCTGCAGGGCAACTCCAGCTTCACCAACTACGCGACCGTCTACGCGCCGCGCAGCAACGTTCGCCTGGAGGGCAACGCGGACTTCGTCGGTGCGATCGCCGGCAAGGAGATGTACATCCAGGGCAACGGCGAGATCATCGGCGTCGATTCGACGCTCAACTTCACCACCCCGGTCGAGACCGTCTACAAGCCGACCCGCTTCGTCGAGTGCACGGCCACTCCGATGAGCCAGCTCGGATCCGACCCGAGCGCCGGTTGCTGAGCGGGGATCTCCCGCCACCCCCTACGCCGAACTCGTCCTAACCCGGACTATTTCCGGGAAAGTGCAAGGTCGCCTGGATCGCGGCTGGCCGGCGGGGCTGAGATCGTAGATACGCGGGCGATGGCCGGGACAGTGCAAGCTCAGCTGTCGCTGTCGCCATCGCCTCGGCCTTTGTCCTTGGGGGCGACCTGGATCTCGGCGACCTTGGTGCCGGACGTCGCGTCGGTGATCGGGTAGGAGCCGGGGTCGCGGAGCAAGAGATCGAAGCGCGCCGGGGCCTCGGGCTGGGCGAAGCCGGTGAGGCCGAGGCGCTCGATCGCCAGGTCGCGGAAGCGGTCGGAGGCGACGATCAGCTCGAGCTGCTCGTCGAGCACGGCCCGCACCGTGGGCGGCTTGGACTGCGACGCTTCCAGGCGCGCCCGGCGGGAGGGAGCGGTCGCGTCATCGGTGGTGGTCGTGGCCGTTGTCTCGGTGGTGGTCGTGCTCGACGAAGTCGTGCTGGACGAAGAGAAGAGCCCGCCGCGATCGGGCGCCAGGGCCGCCGCCACGACCGAGATCGCGAACAGGACCAGGAGGACGAAGATCAGGCGCCGGG
>CAZARJ010000435.1:0-1807 GCA_964487515.1 uncultured Conexibacteraceae bacterium
CCGGCGCCGTTGCCCTCCGCGGCGGCGAGGACGTCGGCCTTCATCACCCGGCCGCCGGCGCCCGAGCCCTGCAGCGAGGCCAGGTCGATGCCCTCGGAGGCGGCGATCCGGCGCGCCAGCGGCGTGGCGTTGTGCTCTCCTTCCGCCACCGGTGCCGCGGCGCCGGAGTTCCCGGCGGCCGGGGCCGCTGCCTCGCTGTCGGGCGCCGTCGCCGCGCCCCCGCCCTGCGGCGTGATCCGGGCCAGCGCCTGGCCGACCTGCACCACGTCGTCGGGCTCCACCAGCGTCTCGTCGACGACCCCGCCGACCGGCGAGGGGACCTCCGCGTCGACCTTGTCCGTGGAGACCTCGACCAGCGTCTCACCCTCCTCGATCCGCTCTCCGGGCTGCTTGTGCCACTCGAGCACCGTGCCCTCGGTGACCGACTCGCCCATCTCCGGCATCGGGACCTCGACCGGTTCGCCGGGCTCCTCGGCCGCGGCGCCATCCCCGTCCTCGCCGGTCGTCGCGGTCGCGTCCCCGGCGCCTTCGGTGGGCGCCGCGCCGTCTTCCCCCGGCGTCAGCTCGGCCAGCGCCTCACCGACCTGCACGACCTCGTCCGGCCCCTTGAGAATCCTCGTCAGCGTCCCCGACGCGGGCGCCGGAACCTCGGCGTCCACCTTGTCGGTCGAGACCTCGACGATCGTCTCGCCCTCCTCGACCCGGTCGCCCTCCTCCTTGTGCCAGTCGAGCACCGTCCCCTCGGTCACGGACTCGCCCATGGCGGGCATCTCGATCTGCACGGCGCTCGTGGCGGACACGGTCGTCTAAAGCGATGTCAGGGCTTCGATCACAGCGCTGAGGCTGAGTGTATGCACCCGCGACCGCGGGCGGCCCCGAGCGCGGGCGCGCTGTAAGGTCAGGGCCGTCGGCCCACGACCCCGAGGGGACTGAGATGGCCTATTTCGTCACCGGCGCGACCGGCTTCATCGGGCGCAACCTGGTCGAGCTGCTGCTCGAGCGCGAGGGCACGATCTACGTGCTCGTGCGCGAGGGCTCCAAGGGCCGCCTCGAGGAGCTGCGTAACCGCTGGGGCGTGAGCGAGGACCGCGTCGTGGGGATCGTCGGCGATCTCGCCGAGCCGCGGCTGGGGATCTCCGACGCCGACCTCGAGCGGCTGCGCGGCAACATCGACCACCTCTTCCACCTGGCGGCGATCTACGACATGAAGGCCGACGCCGACTCGCAGCGCGTCGCCAACGTCGAGGGCACGCGCCACATGGTCGAGCTGGCCGAGGCCGTCGAGGCGGGGCGCGTGCACATGGTCAGCTCGATCGCCGCCGCCGGCCTCTACCGCGGGACCTGGCGCGAGGACATGTTCGAGGAGGCGCAGCGGGTCGACAACCATCCCTACTTCGAGACCAAGCACGAGTCCGAGCGGGTCGTGCGCGAGGAGTGCTCCCGGCCCTGGCGCGTCTACCGGCCCGGGATCGTCGTCGGCCACTCGCAGACCGGCGAGATGGACAAGGTCGACGGGCCCTACTACTTCTTCAAGCTGATCCAGCGCCTGCGCCAGATCGTCCCCGCGTGGATGCCGCTGGCGAGCGTCGAGGGGCGGGAGATCAACATCGTCCCGGTCGACTTCGTGGCCCGCGCGATGGACCACATCGCCCACCTCGACGGCCTCGACGGGCGCGCCTTCAGCCTCACCGATCCCGCGCCGCTGACCGCCGGGCAGACGATCGACGTCTTCGCGCGCGCCGCCCACGCGCCGCAGTCGCAGGTCCGGGTCCCGGCCGCGGTGACCGAGCTGCTGCAGCCGCTGCTC
>CAZARJ010000436.1:0-1806 GCA_964487515.1 uncultured Conexibacteraceae bacterium
TCGACGAGCAGATCTGGGTGACCGTGATCGCGACCCGCTTCGACGCCCGCGGCCGCCGCGCCGACGGCAGCTCGACCGGAGTCAAGCGCTCGACCGCGCGGCCGTCGTCGCGGCGCGGCTCCGACGAGCGCTCCGGGGCGCGGCGCGTGCCGGACTACGAGGAGCGGCCCTCCGACCTCGGCATCGACGTCCCCGAGTTCATCCCGAACTGAGCCCCGCGACGCACTCCCGGGGGGTCATAGCCGCCGGGCATCCCGAGACCGCGCGCGCGGGCGCCTGGGCGCTGCGCGAAGGTGGCAACGCCGTCGACGCGGCGATCGCGGCGGTGCTGGCGTCGACCGCGGTCGAGAGCCCGCTCACCGGCCTCGGCGCGGGCGGGTTCATGCTCGTCCACCGGCCCGGCGCCGAGCCCGTGCTGCTGGACTTCTTCGTCGCCGCGCCCGGCCTTGGGGGCACCGAGCGGCGGGCGGAGCTGGTCCCGGTCGAGGTCGACTTCGGCGACACCACGCAGGTCTTCAACGTGGGCGCCGCCTCGTGCGGGGTCCCGGGCGTGCCGAGCGGCCTGGCCGCCGCCTGCGGGCGCTTCGGCACGATGCCGCTCTCGGAGCTCGTCCGGCCCGCGGTCCGGCTCGCCCGCGAGGGCGTCGAGCTGACCCCGCAGCAGGGCTACCTGTTCGAGATCCTCGCCGGCGTGCTCGCCCGCGAGCCGGCCGGGGCGGCCGTGTACGCGCCCGGCGGCCGCATCCTGGGCACGGGGGAGCGCTTCGCCTTCCCGGCGCTCGCCGAGACGCTGGAGCGCTTCGGCGCCGAGGGCCCCGAGCCCTTCTACAGGGGCGAGATCGCGTCCGCCATCGCGGCCGGGGTGCAGGCGGCGGGCGGCACGATCGACCTCGCCGACCTCGCCGCCTACGAGACCGTCGAGCGGCGGCCGGTGCGGGCGCGCTTCGGGCCCGCCGAGATCCTCACGAATCCGCCGCCGTCCTCGGGCGGGATCCTGATCGCCCTCGCCCTCGACCTGCTCGACCGGCTCGGGACGGTCGACGTGGAGACGCTGGTCACGGTCATGGAGCAGGCGCAGCTCGCCCGCACGCGCGCCTTCCACGACGGCCTCTACGAGGACGGCTTCAGCGAGCGCTTCCTCGCCGCGGAGGCGCTGGAGGCGGCCGCCGAGCGGACGCGCGGCCCGCGTCCCGTGCCGCCGTCGCCTGACGACCGGCTCGGCTCGACCACCCACATCACCGCCTTCGACGGGGCGGGTGGCTGCGCGAGCGTCACCTGCTCGAACGGGACCGGCTCGGGCTTCTTCGTCGCCGACACCGGCATCCAGCTCAACAACATGCTCGGCGAGAGCGACCTCAACCCGTTCGGCTTCCACGCCACCCCGCCGGGCCGCCGGATGCCCTCGATGATGTCCCCGACCGTCGCCCTGCGGGACGGCGAGCTGGCGCTCGGGCTCGGCAGCGGCGGCTCGAACCGGATCCGCTCCGCGATCACCCAGGTCCTCGTCCGGCGCCTCGCCGACGGCCTCGACGCCGAGCGCGCCGTGATCGCCCCCCGGGTCCACTTCGAGGACGGCGTCGTCCACGCCGAGCCCGGCGTCGACGAGGCCGCCCTCGCGCGGCTCGAGGAGCGCGGCTACCGCGTCGTCCGCTGGCGCTCCCGCAACCTCTTCTTCGGCGGCGTGCACACCGTCGTCGCCGGCCCGGACGGCCCCGACGCGGCCGGGGATCCCCGCCGCGGCGGCGCCACCGCCTGACCTGGCGGGCCGGGAGCGCGCTGGATCTTCGTCCTCCGCGCCTCGCGGCC
>CAZARJ010000437.1:0-1801 GCA_964487515.1 uncultured Conexibacteraceae bacterium
GAGGAGGCGACCTTCGGGATCACCTGGTACGCGCAGGACTCGCTCGGCGACGTCGTCTTCTTCGAGCCGCCCGAGGTGGGCACCGAGACCAGGCTCGGGGAGCCGTACACGGAGGTCGAGTCGGTGAAGGCGGTCTCCGACGTGTTCGCGCCCGCCTCCGGGGAGATCGTGGCCGTGAACGAGCGCGCCGCGGAGAATCCGGAGCTGATCAACACCGACCCCTACGGCGAGGGCTGGATGGTCCGGGTCCGGCTCAGCGACCCCTCCGAGCTCGACGGGCTGCTCGACGCCGCCGCCTACCGGGAGCTGATCGCGGAGTGATGCGGGCGCCCGCAGGCTCCGCGCGCCGAGGCCGGCGTTGAGCCGCTACACGCCGGCAACCGAAGCCGAGCGCGAGGAGATGCTGGCCGCGATCGGGGCCGGCTCGCTCGACGAGCTGTTCGCCGACATCCCGGCCGGCGTGCGCCTCGCCGGGCCCCCGGCGCTGCCGCAGGGGCTCAGCGAGCCCGAGGTCGAGGCGCGGCTGCGCGAGCTGGCCGGCCGCAACGCCGACGCCGACCGGGAGGTTTGCTTCCTCGGCGCCGGCATGTACGACCATCACGTGCCGGCGATCGTCGACGCGATCACGTCGCGGGCCGAGTTCCTGACCCCCTACACGCCCTATCAGCCCGAGGTCTCCCAGGGCGGGCTGCAGGCGACGTTCGAGTTCCAGACCGCGATCTCCGAGCTCACCGGCCTGCCGCTCGCCGGCGCCGGCCTCTACGAGGGCCCGTCGGCGGTCGCCGCGGCCGCCTATCTGGCGATGCAGGCGACCGGGCGCGAGCGCTTCGTCGTCTGCGCCGGGCTGCACCCCCACAGCCGCGAGACGCTGCGGACCTACTCGTCCGGCTACGGCTCGGAGGTGCGCGAGGTCCCCCTGCGCGCCGGGCTCTCCGATCCCGACGCGATCGCCGCGGCGCTCGACTCCGAGACGGCGGCGCTCTTCGTCCAGTACCCCAACTACCTCGGCGCCGTGGCCGACCTCGGCGCGCTCGCCGAGCTCGCGCACGAGCACGGGGCCCTGCTCGTCGCCGCGTGCGACCCGATCGCGCTCGGCATCCTGCGTTCGCCGGGAGAGTGCGGGGCCGACATCGCCGTCGGCGAGGGCCAGCCGCTCGGCAACCGGCTCGACTTCGGCGGCCCCAGCTTCGGCTTCTTCTGCGCCGCCGCCGAGCACGCGCGGCGGATGCCGGGGCGGATCGCCGGGGAGGCGACCGACGTCGACGGCCGCCGCGGCTGCGTCCTCGCCCTGCAGACCCGCGAGCAGCACATCCGGCGCGAGCGGGCGACGCACAACATCTGCACCGCGCAGGCCCTGAACGCGCTGGCCGGGGTGATCTACCTGAGCTGGCTCGGGGCCCGCGGGCTGGTCGAGCTCGGCGAGCTGCTCGCCCGCCGCACCGCGTACCTGCGCGAGCGACTCGCCGCGGTGGAGGGGGTCGAGCTCCTGCACGAGGCGCCGGTCGTGCGCGAGCTCGCGGTGCGCGTGGACGCGCCGGTCGAGGCGGTGCTCGATCACTGCGCCGCGCACGGCTACGCGGCCGGCGTCCCCCTGGAGCCGGAGCACGGGGGCCCGGACGCGTTGCTGATCGCGGTCACCGAGCGGCGCACGCCGGAGCAGATCGATCGCCTCGCGGAGCTGCTCGGGGAGGCGATCGCCGCCTGCCGCCGCGCACCCGACGGCGAGCCCGGAGACCGGCGCCCGTCCTCGGCGGTGGCGTCGTGACGCCGGCCGCCGACCCGCGGCCCGGACCACGAGAGA
>CAZARJ010000438.1:0-1772 GCA_964487515.1 uncultured Conexibacteraceae bacterium
CCGCCGTCGCCGGCGGCCCGCCCGGGCGTCGTCACGGGGCGGGCCGGGGAGCCGACCGCGGTGACGCCGTCGGGCAGGTCGTCGAGGACGACCGCGTTGGCTCCGATCCGCACCCCGGAGCCGATCCGCACGGGCCCGAGGATCCGCGTCCCCGTCCCGATCCGCGCGCCGGGCCCGATCCGCGGCCCCTGATAGCCGCCGGCCGCGGTCAGCCCGATCGACACCGACGGAGAGATCAGGGCGCCGCGGCCGATCTCGACCAGCCCGCCGATCGTCACCTGGCCGTGCGGGATGCTGACCCCGGGCCGGATCAGCACCGTGTCGCTGATCGACATCCCGACCCAGACGATCGCGAACTGGTGCAGGAGCCGGGGCAGGACCGGGACGCCGCGCCGCAGCAGGGCGCCACGCAGCCGGTAGGCGATCTGCGCCAGGTACGCCTCGCTCTCCCAGGCCAGGCGCAGGGTCTCCGCGAGGACGGCCAGGGGGCTCGGATCGGCCCCCAGCGGCCGGCCCCAGCGTGGGGCGATGAAGCGGGTATCGGCGGCGACCGCCTCCAGGAACCCGGGCTGCCTGCGGTGCGCGGCGCTCCGCGGGTCCTCGCCGGGGGATTCACGATGCAGTCGCGCGAGCACCGGTGCTCCTCGCTCCGCTCGGCCGCCGCGGCGCCTCAGCCGCTCCGGCGCCGGGCTGCGCGGGCGCCGCTCAGAAGAACGCCCCGCCCTGGTACTCGCCGAAGACCTCGCGCAGCGCCCCGCAGACCTCCCCGATCGAGGCCCCGGCCCGCAGCGCCTCCTTCATCGGGGGCAGCAGGTTGCCGTCGCCGGCGCCAACCTCGGCGAGCTCGGCGAGGCGGGCCCGGACGGGCTCCTGCTCGCGATTCGCCTTGTGGCGGGCGAGGCGCTCGACCTGGCGCCGCTCGGCCTCGGGGTCGACCTTGAGGATGTCGACGTCGTCGACCGTGTCGGTGACGAACTTGTTGACGCCGACGACGATGTCCTGGCCGCTCTCGTAGCGCTGGTGGTAGCTGGCCGCCGACTCCTCGATCTCCTTCTGCATGAAGTCGAGGGACTCGACCGAGCCGCCCATGCCCTCGACCTGCGCCATCAGCTCCTTCGCCCGCAGCTCGATCTCGTCGGTCAGCGACTCGATGAAGTACGAGCCCGCGAAGGGATCGACGGTGTCGGCGGCGCCGGACTCGTAGCCGATCACCTGCTGCGTGCGCAGCGCGATCCGCGCCGAGCGCTCGGTCGGCAGCGCGAGCGCCTCGTCGAAGCCGTTGGTGTGCAGCGACTGGGTGCCGCCGGCGACGGCCGCGAAGCCCTGCAGGGCGACGCGGATGATGTTCACCTCCGGCTGCTGGGCCTGCAGCGTCACCCCGCCGGTCTGGGTGTGGAAGCGGATCATCTGCGAGCGCTCGCTGGAGGAGCCGAAGCGGTCGCGCACGATCTCCGCCCACATGCGGCGCACGGCGCGGAACTTCGCCACCTCCTGGAAGACGTTGTTGTGGCAGTTGAAGAAGAAGGCCAGGCGCGGGGCGAAGGCGTCGATCTCGAGCCCGCGCTCGAGCGCCGCCTCGACGTAGGCGATCGCGTTCGAGAGCGTGAAGGCCACCTCCTGCACGGCCGAGCAGCCCTTCTCGCGGATGTGGTAGCCGCTGATCGAGATCGTGTTCCACTTCGGCACGTTGGCGCTGCAGTACTCGAAGATGTCGGTCGTCAGGCGCATCGTCGGCTCGGGCGGGTAGATGTAGTTGCCGCGCGCCATGTACT
>CAZARJ010000439.1:0-1770 GCA_964487515.1 uncultured Conexibacteraceae bacterium
GGGCATGCCGCCGAGCGCGGCGCGGCGGCGCGGCTGGCGGGCCATGCCGCGGACTACTTCGCCCTGACCAAGCCCCGCATCATCACGCTGCTGCTGTGGACGACGGTCGCGACGATGTTCGTCGCCCGCCCCAGCGGCCTCGCCCTCTCGACCATCCTCTGGACCTGCCTGGGCGGCTACCTCGCCGCCGGCGGCGCGGGGGCGATCAACCACTACATCGACCGCGACATCGACGCGCGCATGGGCCGGACCCGCGGCCGCCCGATCGTCTCCGGCCGGATCGAGCCGGTGCGCGCCCTGGCCTTCGGGATCGCGCTCGGCACCCTCGCGACCGTGCAGCTCGCGCTGACCGTGAACGCGCTCGCGGCCGTGCTCGCGCTCGCCGGGCTGCTCGGCTACGTGCTCATGTACACGGCCTGGCTGAAGCCGCGCACGCCGCAGAACATCGTCATTGGCGGCGCCGCGGGCGCGATGCCGCCCCTGGTCGGCTGGGCCGCGGCGACCGGGGGGCTCACCTTCGACGCCCTCTACCCCTTCGCGATCATCTTCCTCTGGACCCCGCCCCACTTCTGGGCCCTGGCGCTGATGATCTCCGACGACTACGAGCGCACCGGCGTCCCGATGCTGCCGGTCGTGCGCGGCGCCGGCTACACGCGCCGCCGGATCCTCGGCTACTCGGTGCTGATGGTCGTCGCCACGATCCTCCCCGTCGTCACCGGGCTGCTCGGCGCCATCTACCTCGTCGCGGCCGCGCTGCTCGGCGGCGCCTTCCTGATCGGCGCCCTGCGTCTGCACCGCAATCCCTCCCAGGAGACCGCGCTGCGGCTGTATCTGGGCTCGCTCAGCTACCTCTTCGCGCTCTTCGCGGCGATGGCGGCCGACAGGATCATCGCCGTCTGGTAGATAATCCCCCCGTGGACCGCGAACGCGCCAACCGCAACATCCGCCTCGGCCTCGGGACCGCGGGCCTGGCGCTGTTCATGTTCGCGCTCACCTTCTACGTCGCCCTCATCTACGTGGGGGGCTGAGGACGATGGAGCAGAGCAGCGTCCCCGAGCCCAGCGAGCTGATCTACCTGCCGCGCTCCTCCGCGGCGCCGATCGTCGTCGCGCTCGGGATCACGGCGCTCGCCGCCGGGACCTTCATGGGCTGGGTGCTGTGGGCGATCGGGGCCTTCCTGCTCGTGCTCGGCGGCCGCGCCTGGTGGCGGCTCTCCGGCGACGAGATCGACCGCATGCGGCGCAGCCAGCGCACCGATACGGCCGTGCTTCCGGCCGAGCCGATCCGCCGCTCCTGACGCGGGCGAGGGGCCCCCTGCGGGCACGGGGCGGATCGCGCCGGCCCGCCCGATCCTGATCCCGGCCGGTCGCCGCGGCGGGCCCCGGAGATGCGATGATCGCGCGATGCCCAGCGCGCCCGCCGACCAGCGCCTGCGTGATCTGGCGCTCCTCCGCCGCGCCCGCGACCGGATGGACCGCGACTTCGACCGCCCGCTGGACGTCGAGAGCCTCGCCCGCGGGGCGCACATGTCCGCCGGTCACTTCAGCCGCAGCTTCCGCGACGCGTACGGGGAATCGCCGTACGGCTACCTGATGACGCGCCGGATCGAGCGTGCCATGGCCCTGCTGCGCCGCGGAGAGCTGAGCGTCACCGAGGTCTGCTTCGCCGTCGGCTGCGGCTCGCTCGGGACCTTCAGCAGCCGCTTCAGCGCCCTGGTGGGCGTCCCCCCGAGCGTCTACCGCGAGCGGGTCGCCGGTCCCGGCGCCGGGA
>CAZARJ010000440.1:0-1768 GCA_964487515.1 uncultured Conexibacteraceae bacterium
CGTCCCTGGAGCAGGCGCGCACCTGGATCGGCGCCCTGCGGCTGCCGATTGACGAGCGGCGGCCGCCCGAGATCGACGGCGCCGGGCCGCTGCTCGACTCCGGGTGGACGCGGGGCGCGGCCGCCCTCCAGGTCGCCGCCGGGGACCGCGGCTCCGGGGTCCGCTCCGTCAGGGTGCGCGTCAACGGGCGGCCGTCCGGGGCCGGGCGCGGCTTCGACTGCGCGCGCATCCCCGACAGCGGGCTGGTCGCGCGGGTCCGCCCGTGCGCGCCCGCGCAGAAGCTGAAGGCGAGCCTGGACACCTCCCGGCCGCCGTTCGCCGACGGTCGCAACGAGCTGCGGCTCTGCGCCTACGACTTCGGCGACGGCGGGCGCCCGGGATGCGTGACCGAGGTGGTCCGAGCCGACAACACGCCGCCGCGGATCAGCTTCCCCGCGCGCCTCGATCGCTCCGACCCGGAGCTGCTGCGGGTCGATGCGAGCGACCCGCATTCCGGCCTCGCCTCCGGGAAGGTCTCCTACCGGCCGCTGGCCGGCGGCGCCTGGCGGACCGTGCCCGCGAAGGCCTCCGGCGGGAAGCTGACGGCGCGCGTGGACTCCGCCGCCGAGCCGCCCGGCCGGTACCTGCTGCGGGCCACGGCGACCGACGCCGTGGGCAACCGGGCGACGAGCAGCCGCCGGGCCGGCGGGGGGCGGATGGTGGTCAGCTTCCCGCTGCGCGAGCGGACCGCGCTGCGGGCCGAGATCGGCGGCCGGCGCAGCGTGCGCGTCGGCTACGGCCGCCGTCCCCGTCTGCGCGCGACGCTGCGCGTGCCCGGCGGGCGCCGCCTCGCCGGGGAGCGCGTGGTGGTGGCGGAGCGGTTCGCCGCGGGCTCGTCGCTGGATCCGATCGAGCGCACGCGGCGCACCAACGCGCGCGGGCAGATCGCGCTGCGGCTGTCGCGGGGCCCCTCGCGCCGGGTCCTGGTCTCCTATCCGGGCTCGCGGCGGTTCCTTCCCGCGCGGAGCCCCGCCCTGCGGCTGACGGTCGGCGGGCGCGCGCGTCTCGCGGTGGGCGACCCCCGTGTCCGGGCGGGGCGGGTGGTCCGCTTCCGCGGCCGGGTGGGCAGCTACGGGGCCGCGATCCCGCGCGGCAAGCTCGTCGAGCTGCAGGTGCGCGGCGGCGGCCTGCGCAGCTTCCGGACCGTGCGGCAGGCGTTCCGGACCGACCGCCGCGGGCGCTGGCGGATGAGCTACCGCTTCGGCCGCTTCTACGCGCGTCCGACGCGGTTCCGGTTTCGCCTCCGCGTCGTACCCGAGGGGGCCTGGCCGTATGCGGGCCCGTCCTTCTCGCGCCCGCGCGCCGTCGTCGTGCGGCCGCGCGGCGGCGGTCAGCGCCCGTAGCGGTCGAGGTCGTCCTCGAGGCGCCGGGCCTCGCCGGGATCGATCGTCGCCCCCGCGGCCGGCGCGGCCGCGGGGCGCCGCCGCCAGCGGCGCGCGGCCAGGGCGACGGCGAGCGCGGCGATCAGGACCCCGACGATCGGCAGGATCCAGCCCGCGGCGAGGTCGAAGCCGTCCGAGCCGGGGACCGCGAGGACCTCGGGCCCGTACTCCTCGACCAGCTCTTCCTTGATCTCGTCCTTCGTCTTGCCGGCGGCGATCAGGCGGTTGATGAAGGCGCGCTGGCGCTCGGCCTGCGGCGACTCGGAGAGCTGCAGCGTCGTGCCGCAGATCGTGCACATCACCTCGTCCTCGATGTCCGGCAGGGTGGTCTTCGGCGTGGCCGCGCC
>CAZARJ010000441.1:0-1764 GCA_964487515.1 uncultured Conexibacteraceae bacterium
AGCGCCGCCAGGATCGATCCGATCCGAATTTCCGCATGGTTCGACAAGGGCTCATCCCTCCATAGGTCGCAAATAGAAAACTGCCCCGCACGGCCAAAAACGCCGCAGCGCCGGTCACATCGGCGCCCGTCGCGGATCCCTTAATCGGAGGCGAATCCGTTGCAGCGAGACCGCGCCGGCTTCAGAGCACGCCCTCGAGCTCGAGCAGGCGGCGCTTCGCCTCCAGGCCGCCGCGGTAGCCGCCCAGGGCGCCGCCGACGCGCAGGACGCGGTGGCAGGGGACGACGATCGCGAGCGGGTTGGAGCCCAGGGCGCTGCCCGCGGCGCGCACCGCCCGCGCGCTGCCGGCCGCGGTGGCGACCTCCGTGTAGGTGGCGGTGCGGCCGAAGGGGATCTCCGCGGTGGCGCGCAGGACCTTCTGGCGGAAGCCGCCGGTCAGGCGCCAGTCGAGGTCGATCTCGAACCGGCGCCGCGCCCCGTCGAAGTACTCGTCGAGCTGCCTGCGGGCAGTGAGCAGCGGCTCCCGCGTGGCGGCCAGGATCCGGGGTGAGACGCGCGCGGCGAGCTCGGCCAGCAGCTCGTCCTCGTCCTCGCCGGGGAAGCCCACCCGGACCAGTCCCTCGCCGGTGCCGGCGAGCAGCATCGTGCCGAGCGGCGTCTCGTGGCGCTCGAAGGCCACGTCGAGGAGCCCCTCCGATTCGGCCCGATCGGCGAGCGCCCCCTTGACCCGCTCCCAGGTCTCCCGGTCGGGCGCCGGCCGGCTCCGCTCCAGCTCCAGGGCGCGCTCGTCCACCTCGCCCTCGCCTCGACCCCGCGACCCCCTGCTCTGATCCGTGCTGCTCATCTCGCTCATGCTCGTGGGACGGCCCGGGGCTCAGGAGCGTGAGATCGGTGAGCCGGCGAGCGCGGCGCGCAGGCCGCGCAGGCCCTCAAAGACGTTGCGCCGCGCGGCCGGCTCGCTGATCTCCATCGCGGCGGCGATCTCGCGGTGGGAGAGGTCGCCGAGGTAGCGCAGCGCGATCGCCTGCCGCTGCTTGTCGGGCAACGCGCGGACGCGCTCCCAGAGCCCGGGATCTACGAGCGCGCTCGCCTCGACGTCATCGGCGACGGCCCCAGCGGCGACCGCCAGCGGTTCGGTATCCGCGGTCGGCAGCGGCTCACGGGCGCGCTCCCTGTGCGCGTCGACGGCCTTTCGCGCCGCGATCTGAAACAACCAGGCGCGCACGGCCTTCGGGTCGCGCACCCGCTCATATGAACGGAGCGCCGCGAGCATCGTCTCCTGGAAGACGTCCTCCCCCCGCCCGGCCCCGGCCTGCGCGACGCAGAAGCGCAGCACCGCCCGCCCGTGCTCCTCGAGGACGGCCTCGAACGCGGGCAGGGCATCCTCGCCCACACGCCCCCTCCTCTCCGCCGGCTTCTCGCCACCGGCCTGCGCGACCCTCCTCTTCTTCAGCTCCCTCACCACCGTCGTCTATTTATGACGGAGCGACCCTCCCGAGCGTGAGAACGCCGAGCCCGGCCCCCCTATACACGTCCGAGATTTCCGGTTACGCACTTGGCGGTCCCGCGAGGCCAAGCCCCGCGGAACCGCCAATGCCTGGGATGCTCGGAGAACCGGGCTCAGCGCCGGCTCTTGCGCCGCTTCTTCCCGCAGCGAACGACGCTCTGCTTGTCCTTGAGCCGCGCGCCGTTGTGGGCGCTCATCGCCACGTTCGCGCGCCTGAGGGCCTTCCTGCCCCCGCAGATGTCGCGGGAGTTGACCAG
>CAZARJ010000442.1:0-1764 GCA_964487515.1 uncultured Conexibacteraceae bacterium
GCGAGCTCTACGGCCTGCCCTGGGACCCGGCGCGCGAGCTCGCCTTCCAGACCGCGACCCGGGCCCTGAAGGCCTCACGCCGCGTCACCCCCCGCCGCGTCACCCGTGGCCGCAACGGCCACGCCTACGACAAGGTCGCCAAGACCGAGAAGGCACGCATCGCCGCCGGCCGCCCCCCAATCCCCCTGCCGATCGCTTAGCCCCTTCGAGGGGCGGCCCGCCCGCCCGACTCCGAGGGGTCACTCATACAGGACTGTCCGTCCTCAGCGACACCTCGCCGACGCCCGCCTGGAGCAGCCCCCGACGGCGCGGTCCGACCGAGCGGTAATCACGTTGCATGTTGCGAAACATGAAACGCTGCCCTACGATGTCGCAATGCTCAAAGGCCAGGACATCATTCTGCTCCTGAGGCTGCTCGAAGATCCGGAGGATTGGACCGTGCGGTCCCTGGCCGATCCCCTGGGCTTCGATCCAGCGACCGTCCACCGCTCACTCAACAGACTCGGCGAGTCCCGCATCCTCAACCTCGCGATGCGCCGAGCGGATCGTTCTGCGGCCGAGGAGTTCCTTCTCCACGGCTTCAAGTACGTATTTCCGGTCAGACAAGGCGGCGACACCGTCGGTGTGCCGACCGCGTGGGCCGCGCCACCGCTACGAAATCTGGTGGCTGCCCAGCCCACGGAGCATCCGCCGGTCTGGCCCCATCCCCTCGGCGAAGTGAGGGGCATCGGCATCGAGCCGATCCATCCAAAGGTTCCGGATATCGTGCATCAACTCCCAGGGCTCGGCGAGGACTTGGCGATCCTGGACGGCCTCCGACTCGGTGACGCACGCCTGCGTGAGCTCGCCGCAGAAGAACTTCGCCGGCGACTGCGTCCTCAGCCTGTCGCGGTCGCCAAGTGAGCATCGAGCTCCTGGAGCGGGCGGCGGCGGCACTCGGCCTCCTCTGCGAGGAGGTCGTCTTCGTCGGTGGTGCGACCCTTCCGCTCTGGATCACAAATCCAGCAGCCCCGGCGGTCCGGCCGACATACGACGTCGACGTGATCGCGGAAGTCACCACCCGAGCGGACTACTACCGGTTCGAAGACAAGCTCCGCAATGTCGGCTTCCGCGACGACGGCAACATGATCGGTCGGTGGCGTTATGGCCGCAATCTGCTGCTCGATGCGATTCCAGCGGACGCCTCGATAATCGGATTCGAGAACGAGTGGCAGCGGAGAGCCATCCCTGAAGCAGCCGCGATTCAGTTGCCCTCCGGAGCCGCGATACGCGTGGTATCGCCGCCATTCCTCGTCGCGACGAAGCTGGAAGCGTTCTCCGGGCGCGGCCGGGCGGACTACTACGGCAGTCGGGATTTCGGCGACGTCGTATCCCTCCTCGACGGACGAGACGAGATCGTTGCTGAGATCGAACGAAGTCCCGGAGCGCTGAGGACCTACCTCGCCTCCGAGCTAATCCGCATCCGAGACGCGGAGGCCGCGATCCATGGAATCTATGCGCAGCTGCGACCAGATGCCGCGAGTCAGGCACGGGCAACAGCAGTTGTGCTTCCGCGCATCGAACGGATCATCGACAGTGGCCAATCTGGCCGTTGACGAACCTGCAGAGCATCGCCTCGAGTGACGCTCAGAACGTGCCCGATCACTTAGCGGCGCGGGGCGGCGGGCTCGCGCTCGGCCAGCTCGCGCAGGTTGCGGAACGAGCGGCCCACCAGGAGGGTGAGCATCGTCCCGGCGATCGCCAGGCCGACGACGTCGAAGACGG
>CAZARJ010000443.1:0-1754 GCA_964487515.1 uncultured Conexibacteraceae bacterium
CCGAGATCGCGCTGGCGCTCGGTCGCGGCGGCGTCAACATCGAGGACATGTCGCTGTTCCCGGCGGCCGACCGGCGCACCGGGGCGATCTCGCTGTGGATCGCCGGCGAGGAGCCGGCGCGGCGCGCGGCCGAGATCGTCACCGGTCTCGGCCACGCCGTCGCCCCGGTCCCCGGCGCGGGGGCCTGAGCCGCCGTGGCCGACGCGCGCTTCGAGCCCGCCGGGGCGCTGCGCGGCTCCCTCGTGGCGCCGCCCGACAAGTCGATCTCCCACCGCGCGGCGCTGCTCGGCGGCCTGGGGGAGGGCCAAGTCGAGGTGCGGCGCTTCCTCGACGCCGCCGACACGCGCAGCTCGCTCGCCGCGGTCGAGGCGCTCGGGGCCCGGGTCGGGATCGAGCCCGACGGCGCCGACGCGCTGCGGGTCACGATCGACGGCTTCGGCCTGCGCGGCGCGCGCGAGCCCGCCGGGCCGATCGACGCCGGCAACGCCGGGACGCTGATCCGGCTGCTCGCCGGACCGCTGGCGGGCCAGGAGGGCCGCAGCTTCACGCTCGACGGCGACGCCTCGATCCGGCGCCGCCCGATGGAGCGGATCCGGGCGCCGCTCGCCGAGATGGGCGCGCGCATCGAGGCCGAGCCCGGCGGGCTGCCGCCGCTGCGGATCGAGGGGGCGCCGCTGCACGGGATCGACTACCGGCTGCCGGTCGCCTCGGCGCAGGTCAAGTCGTGCGTGCTGCTGGCCGGGCTGCTGGCCGAGGGGCCGACGACGGTGCGCGAGCGGGCCGAGAGCCGCGATCACACCGAGCGCATGCTGGCCGCCGCCGGCGTGGCGATCGAAGCCGAGCGGACGCGCTCGCCGCTGCCCCGCGAGGCCGCCTCCGCGGTCATCGGGCTGCGACCGCCCGAGCGCCTGCTGCTGCCTGACCTCAGCGTTCCCGGCGACCTCTCCTCGGCGAGCTTCCACCTCGCGGCGGCGCTGCTCTGCGGCGGCAGCGACGTGCGCGTCAGCGGCGTCGGCCTGAATCCCACCCGGGTCGGGCTGCTGGGGATCCTGAACCGGATGGGGGCCGCGATCGAGGTCGCCGAGGAGAGCCACGAGGCGGGCGAGCCGGTGGGCACGATCCGCGCCCGCGCGGGCGAGCTGCGGGGAACCGAGGTCGGCAGCGCCGAGATCGCGCCGGCCATCGACGAGCTGCCGCTGGTCGGCCTGCTCGGCTGCTTCGCCGAGGGCCGCACGCGCGTCAGCGGAGCGGAGGAGCTGCGCCACAAGGAGTCCGACCGGATCGCCGGCGTCGTCGCGGCGCTGAACGCGATCGGCGGCCGCGCCGAGGCCCTGCCCGACGGCTTCGTCGTCGAGGGCAGCGGGGGCGTGCGCGGCGGGACGATCGACGCCCTGGGCGATCACCGCCTGGCGATGCTCGGCGCCGTGGCGGGCCTCGCCTCCCGCGAAGGGGTCCTCGTGCGCGGCTTCGACTGCGCCCGGATCAGCTACCCCGGCTTCGAGCGCGACCTGCGCTCCCTGCTCGCCCCCCACGGGTGATCGATCCCTGATCTCCGCCGGGGGGCTCCCGATGAGCGCCCCGCCGGGTAGAGATGGTCGCCGTCTGCCCTCACCCTCTTGCTCCACGCTCCCGTGCCGCCGCCGAGCTTGCCGAAACCGGCGCGATGGGCGGAAAAGTGCAAGCTCGGCCCCCAGCCTGGGCTCCCTCGCCGCCGAGCTTGCCGAAACCGGCGCGATGGCCGGAGAAGTGCAAGC
>CAZARJ010000444.1:0-1751 GCA_964487515.1 uncultured Conexibacteraceae bacterium
CGGAGACCCGGCAGCGCCCGTCGCGGATGATCATCTCGCGGTGGTCGTAGCCGCCCTCGGGGTGGTCCCAGAGCTTCACGTGGAGAACGGCATCGACCCCCTCGGCCCGCTCCGGGCGCAGGCGCTCGCACATGCGCTCGATCAGCACGTCGACGATCCGGCGGTTGGTCTCCGGGTCGGACATCAGCCGCCGGAAGTCGTCGGCGCTGATTCCGATCAGCTGCGCGTATATCTCGTCAGCCGGTACGTCGAGATCGATCACGGGAGCCATTCTCATCCATCGCCCGGCGCCGGGGGTGCCCGTAGCCGCGGCGACGGAGCCAGCCTAGCGTTCAGCGCGGTTATCGGTCTGGCGGGCCCGGAGCGGCCGCCCGGCCTCAGTTGCCCGGCCCGGCGGCGCCGGTGCCGGTGCTCGCGGCCTCGCCGACCACCGGCGCCATCCAGCTCACGCAGCGCCAGCCGTCGATGTCGGAGGGGTCATCGGGGTCGGTGCTCACCAGGTGGTCGAAGGTCGAGAGCCCGCAGTTCAGCGAGCCGATCCGCCAGAGCGCGTCGATGTGCCGGGGCCCGAAGGAGTCGCCGAGCAGCGCGCGGGCGAAGGCGAAGCGGGCGAATACGCCGTGGCCGACGAGCAGGGTCCGGTCGACGCCGTCGGCGCGCAGGCGGTCGAGGGTGCGGTCGACGCGGGCGAGCATGGCGGCGAACGACTCCGCGCCCGGCGGCGCGTAGCCGGGGTCGTCGGCGTGGGCGGAGATCCGCGCCGACCAGCGCAGCCGCTGCTGCTCGGCGCGGGGCAGCTCGCCGAAGCCGTCGGCCTCGAGGATCTCGTGCGTCCAGTCCCAGATCTCGGGCTCCAGGCCGAGCCGCTCGGCGATCGGGGCGGCCGTCTCGCGCGCGCGCCGCATCGGGCTGACCACGAGGCGGGCGATGCCGAGCCCGGCCACGGCCCCGGCGGCCAGCCGCGCCTGCTCGTGGCCCCGCTCGCTGAGCCGGTCGCCGGCCTCATCCGGCAGCGAGACGCGCTCGGGATCGGCGTTCGAGCGCGACTCCCCGTGGCGCATGATGTAGGCCCTCAAGCCGGTTCCTCCGCCTTCTCGGCGGCGAGGCCCTCGCCCTCGACATCGAGGTCGGGCAGCAGGCGCTGCAGGCGCTCGGGCAGCCACCAGCTCAGCCGTCCGGCGAGCACCAGGATCGCCGGGGCGAGCACCAGCACCGACATCGCGGCCAGCCCCACCCCGGCCGCCAGCCCGACCCCGAACTGCTTCACGGTCGGGTCGCCGTTGAGGATGAAGCTGGCGAAGACGGCGATCATGATCAGCGCCGCCGCGGCGACCACCCGGGCGCCGCTCGCGACGCCGCCGGCGATCGCGTCCGCATCGCTCACGCCGGGCTTGCGGTGCTGCTCGATCTGGCTGATCAGGAACACCTGATAGTCCATCGAGAGCCCGAAGAGGACGGCGAACATGATCAGCGGCACGAAGCTCGCGATCGGGTCCGTGCCGCTCGCCGTGTCGAGGCCGACCAGCTCCAGGCCCCAGCCGAACTGGAAGCAGGCGGTCACCACCCCGAACGCGGCGGCGACGGCGAGCACGTTGGCGAGGGCGGCCTGGGCCGGGATCAGCAGCGAGCGGAAGGCCGTCATCAGCACCAGGAACCCGAGCGCGATCACCGCCGCGATCACCAGCGCCAGGCGCGCGGAGATCGCCGCCGCGAGGTCGACGTAGGAGGCGGTCTGCCCGCCGACGTGCGCG
>CAZARJ010000445.1:0-1748 GCA_964487515.1 uncultured Conexibacteraceae bacterium
GAGCGCCGCGCCGGCCGCGAGCGGGGCGGCGAAGAAGAGCCGGTCTTCGTCGAGGTCGCGGCCCATCGTCCGCCGTGGCAGGCCGGCGGCGGCGTAGGCGTCGAGCGCGGCCGGGTGGCGGCTGAGCGCGTGGCGGCCGGCGGCGGCGGACTCGAGCGACTCGCCGGCGGCCCGCTCCGCGCCGGCGGGCCAGAGCTCCTCCAGCCCCTCGGGCGCCGGCAGCCCCACGGGCACCAGCAGCAGCTCCAGCACGGCGCGCGTGTGGTGGCTGAGCCCCAGGTGCCGGGGGCGCGGATCGCCGCTCGACATGCGCGGCGAGAGCAGCGCCGGCAGCCCCAGGGCGAGCGCTGCGTGCGCCGCCTCGAGCGCCGCCATCCCGCCGTGCCCGTAGCGGGTGCCGGAGCCGAGGATGCCGGGCCCGGGGCCGATGATCGCGGCGTCCCAGCCGCGCCCGCAGGCGGCGTGCAGGGCGCCGACCGGGGTGATCGCCTCCAGCGGCCCGCCGTAGGAGGGCGAGGCGGTGATCAGCTCCCCGAGCAGGCCGCGGGAGCGCAGCTCGCGCGCGTCGCGGGAGAGGGACCCCGGCAGGCCGCCGCCGCCCGCCTGGATGAACCCGACCCGGGCCCGGCCCGCCACCTCGGCCGCCGCCCACGCCGCGGGCGCCAGGTGCCCGTGCAGGGGCAGCACGAGGACCGGGATGCGACGCTCGGGGAGCGCCGGGGAGCCGAGGCCGGCGTCGACGGGCTCGACCGCGAACTGAAGCGGGCTGTAGTTGAGCTTCATCACGTGCACGCCCGGCGGCGTCTCCCCGCCCTCCAGGCCGCGGGTCAGGTTCACGTGCACGACGTCGAAGCCGCCCGAGCCGAGCCCGAGGTCGAGCGCCGCGACGTTGACCACGACCTCGTCGCCGGCCGCGACCGGGCCGACCATCGCCTCGTCCGCCCAGGCCCGGCGCCGCTCGCCGTCCACCTCGACGACCAGCGGGTCGACCCCGGCGACGACGCCGCGCCGCAGCTTCAGCACTACGCCCCCGCCGCCGCGACGATCCCGGCGCAGACCTCGAGCATCGTGGTCAGGGCCTCCGCCTCGACCGCCTCCTCGGGCGTGTGGTTGGCGGTGGTCCCGTTGGCGAGCAGGAGCGCGTCGAAGCCCGCCGCGCGGAGCGCGTTCGCGTCGCTGCCGCCGCCCGTCGGCACCTCGGAGGGCTCGATCCCCTGCCCCCGCAGCGCCTCCAGCGCCAGAGCGAGCGGGCGCGAGCCGGACGGGATCCGATAGCCGCGGAAGTAGGTCTCGACCAGCACGTCCACGTCGCAGCCGGCCTCGCCCGCCGCCCACGAGCAGGTGTCGATCATCCGCTGGGCGACCTCCTCGGCGCGGCCCGCCTCGAGCGCCCGCGCCTCGCCCTCGATCCGGCAGGCGCCGGCGACGACGTTCGGGGCCGTGCCGCCCTCGATCGTGCCCACGTTGGCGGTCGTCTCGGCGTCCAGGCGGCCCAGGTCCATCGTCGCCACCGCCTGCGTGGCCGCCTCGATCGCGCTCCGGCCCGCCTCGGGGCGGATCCCGGCGTGCGACTCGACCCCGCGGAACTCGGCGATCACCTTCTTGTAGGTCGGCGCCGCGGTGATCACCTCGCCGATCGGCGAGGCGTGGTCGAGGACGAACCCGCAGGCGGAGCGCAGCGCCTCGGCGTCGAGCGCCGTGGCCCCGCGCAGGCCCTGCTCCTCGGCGACCGTGAAGACGAGCTCCAC
>CAZARJ010000446.1:0-1743 GCA_964487515.1 uncultured Conexibacteraceae bacterium
CCGAAGCTCCTCGAGGAGCTGGCGCGCGTGCTCGGATACCCGAAGCTGAGACGACGCATCCCGGCGGCGGACGCGACGGAGGTGCTCGCACTACTGAAGGCCGAGGCGACCTCCTGTCCGGACCCCGCCGGCAGGGTCCCGATCGAGTCCGAGGATCCGGACGACGACTACCTGATCAAGCTCGCGGCCGCCGAAAGGGCCGTCCTCGTCTCCGGTGACAAGCACCTCCTCGCCCTCGCCGATCGCCTGCCGATCTACCGGCCGCGCGAGCTGCTCGATCTGATCTCGCCCTGACCCGGCTTCCACCGCGCGACGAAGGTCAGCGCGCGAAGTCGAGACCCTTCCTGAGCGTCCCGGTATTCGCCCGGCGGCCTACTGGGCGAGATACTCGGCCTCGGCGCGGCCGAGCTCGGTCTTCGGCTCCGCCCCGTACATCCACTCGGCGGCGATCTCGAACCAGTTGGCCTCGGCCTCGAGCTGGCCCAGGACCGCGAGGGTGAGCAGCTCCAGTCGCCGGCCGAAGAGATGCTCGGGTGCGATGTCCTGGTGGCGGGCCGTGTCGAAGTGGGTCGAGCGGGGATCGCTGGTCTGGATGAAGGCCCGGTTGACGACCTCCTGGTCGATCCGCGTCGCCACGTCGGTCGTGTACCACCAGATCCCGTCGCGGATGAACGCGAGCAGCTCGGCCGCGCCCAGGCGATCGCCCCGGGGCAGGAACCCGGCGTCGCTCATCAGGCCGTGCAGCCGCTCCGCGTCCCCCTCGACCACGGCCCGCTGGCAGGCGAGCTCCAGCTCGGCGGCCTCCTCGCTGATCGACTTGAAGAGGCCGAAGTCGAGGAAGCAGATCCGCCCGTCCCCGAGCCGGATCATGTTGCCGGGATGGGGGTCGCCGGAGAAGCGCCGGTGCCTGTACATGGAGCCGAAGTAGAAGCGGAAGATGATCTCCCCGATCCGGCTCCGCTCCTCCTGCGGCTCGTCGCGCAGCGCCTCGAAGTGATCGCCCGAGACGAGCTCGCTGACGATCACCCGCGCCCGGCAGAGCGGCGTGATCACCGCGGGGACGGCGATGAATGGATGACCGTCGTAGAGGCGCGCCATCGTGCGCTGGTTCGAGGCCTCCAGCTCGTAGTCGAGCTCCTCGATGATCCGCTCGCGGATCTCGGTCGCGACCGCCTGCGTGTCGAGCTCCGGCGTGATCGTGCGTGCGAGCCGCAGCAGCATGCCGAGGTTCTTCATGTCGGCCTGAACCGCCTCGGCGATGCCCGGGTACTGGGCCTTGACCGCGACCGCGCGCCCGTCGTGCAGGCGCGCCCGGTAGACCTGCCCGATCGATGCGGCGGCGATCGGCTCGGGGTCGAACTCCTCGAACGTGTCCTCCAGCGGGGCCTCCAGCTCGCCCTCGATCACCTCCCGCATCTGCTCGAAGTCGACCGCCGGGGCGGCATCGCGCAGGGCCGCGAGCTTCTGCTGGAAGCGGTCGCGCTGCTCGGCCGGCACGATCCCGATGTCGACGAACGAGAGCACCTGGCCGAGCTTCATCGCCGCGCCCTTCATCCCGCCGAGCACGGTGACGATCTGCTCCGCCGCCTCGAGCTGCCGGCGCTCGATCGCATCCGCCGAGCGCTCCTCGGAGCGCCCGAGGTTCGCGGCCCTGGTGCCGGCGCGCTTCACCGCCTGCTCGGCAGCGGCCGCGCCGACCCGAGCCAGTCGGCCGAATCTCCCGCTGGGCAGCCCGCCGGCCAT
>CAZARJ010000447.1:0-1725 GCA_964487515.1 uncultured Conexibacteraceae bacterium
CCGCGCCGACCCGAGCCAGTCGGCCGAATCTCCCGCTGGGCAGCCCGCCGGCCATGCCCGAAGCCTATTCAGTGGGCGATCCGGGCAAGCCGGGGGCTCAGCCCGGGGCGACGACCGCGAGATCCAAGGCGCGTGCCGCATCGGCCATGCGGCGATCGTAAGTGGCGACCGCCCGCAGATCCGCGCCCAGCTGCCGCGCGGCCGCCAGGTGAATCGCATCCAGGCTGCGCAGCGTCGCCGACGCGATCTCCGCGGCATCACCGAGCAACGCCTCATCGAGCTGGATCACGGAGATCCGTTCGAGGACCTCCCGCGCTCGGCGGACGGCTCGGACCCCATTCGGGCGGGCTGCGCGAACCACCTCAACGCGCGCCAGCCCACACGAGACCCGGGTAGGCCGAGCGCGGAGATACTCGATCAGGGCGTCTGACTCGGCCTCGCTGACGACCAGCTTGACGATCGCCGAGGAGTCAAGATAGGTCGCTCCCTCAGCGCTCATCCGCGCGCATCGCCGCGAGCGCCTCGCTTGGAGCGAGTGCCCCTTCCGCCGGCGCCAGGGGCTCCCCCAGCTCGAGGAGGTCGCCCTCGGCATCGACCAAGCGGCCGCTCGCCATCAGGTCCTCCAGCCCGCCTTCGGGGCCGATGGGCACGAGCCGCGCCACCGGCCTGCCACGATCGGTGACCTGCAGCGTCTCCCCCGCCTCCACGTCGCGCAGATGGCGGCTTGCGTGCTGCCGCAGTTCGCGAATCCCAATCTCTCTCATGTGCTACTTATAGCACTTCGCATCTAGCGTGTGCTTCGCCTGGAACCGGCGGGAAGCGGGCGGCGTCCGTAGGGGGCAGGGACCGGCGGCACGCCGCGGGGCAGCGACGCGACGGGCGATCGCGGAGCCTCTACCCGGCCGCGCGGGCGGCGGAGATCAGCGGCGCCAGCTCGGGCAGGCGATCGGGGAGACCATCGAAGCCATCGCCCAGAGCCGCAGCGCGCAGCGACTCCGTGAGGGCACCGACGGCAAGTGAGGCCGAGCTCGGAAGCTGCTCCCCGAAGATGAGCCGCCCCAGGAGGTCGGCGAAGGCGTGCCGCAGCGGCGGCTGGGAGCTGGAGCCGGGCATCCTGTCTGCCTCGATGAGGAGCACGCGCGTTCGCGCCGGCTCTTCGACGAGCACGGTGCCGACGGCGCGGAGGAAGGCGGCGTCGCCGACGCGCGGGGGCAGATCGGCGCTCAGGCTCATCTCCAGGCGGGCGAGCTGGCTCGCGTACGCGGCGGCGAAGCAGTCGGCCTTGTCGGCGAAGCGCTTGTAGAAGGCCGGGTGGGAGGAGCGGGCCGCGCGGATCACGTCGATCAGCCTGGTCTCCGGATAGCCGCGCTCGGCGACCGTGTCGAGCATCGCCGCGATCAGCCGCCCGCGGGTGCTGGCCGGGGAGTCGTAGAGGTCGGTGAGCGTCTCCTCCAGCGCCTCGATCAGCGGCCGGGCCCAGGCGCTGCCGCGCTCGGCGGCGTCGCCGAGGCCGGAGGCGAGCGCCGCGAGCTCGGGCGCGCAGGCCTCCGCCACGCAGTCCCGCTTGCCCGAGAAGTGCGTGTAGAAGGTCTCCCGCGAGACGCCGGCGCGGGCGACGAGCTCGGCGACGCGCAGATCCTCATAGCCCCGCTCCGTCGCCAGCTCCCGCGCCGCCTCCAGGAGCCGCGCCCGGGCCGGCCGGGCCCGCAGCCGCTCGGCGCCGGC
>CAZARJ010000448.1:0-1718 GCA_964487515.1 uncultured Conexibacteraceae bacterium
GTCGCCGGGGAGTCGAGGAACTGCGAGCCGCCGTAGGTCGTCCAGGCGTCGACGAGGACGATGATCCCGTCCGGGCAGCCGGGGTCGGCGAGCAGCGCGTCGAGCCGCTCGACCGTGGTCGGCTCGAGCGCCTTGCGGCTCATCCACATGTCGAGCTGCCCGTAGTAGCCCTGGAGCACGTAGACGACGGGCAGGGCGCGCGGGTGGTCGCGGTCGACCCCGGGCGGGAGCAGGACGTTCAGGGGCCGGCGGGCCGGGTCGCCGAGCGGATTGCCGGCGAGCAGCTCGGACTCGACGACGAGCCGCTCCAGGGTACCCGCCAGCGGCCGCGACCAGGGTGGCCCGAGCTCCTCCGCGCCGCTGAAGCTGTCCTCATGGACGAGTCGCATCGGCGCGACCCTAACCGCTCCGCCGGGTCCGCGGGCACGGCCTCCGCCGGCGCTTGCGGCGGCGCCGCCAGACGATCATCTAGCCTGGCGGCATGGTGGCCGGCAGCGAGGTTCTGAAGCGGACTCCGCTCCACGACGAGCACCGCGCCGCCGGCGCCCGCCTGGTCCCCTTCGCGGGCTTCGAGATGCCGCTCCAGTACGCGGGGGTGGCGGACGAGCACCGCGCCGTGCGCGAGCGCTGCGGCGTCTTCGACGTCTCGCACATGGGCCTGATCGGGATCGCCGGCCCGCAGGCGAAGGCCCTCCTGCAGCATGCGCTCAGCAACGACCTGGGACGCCTCGCCCCCGGCGGAGCGCAGTATTCGTGCCTCTGCTCGGCGGACGGTGGCATCCTCGACGACCTCTTCGCCTACCTGCTCGAAGACGGCACCTACCTGATCGTCTCCAACGCGGCCAACCACGAGGCGGACCTGCGGCATCTGGGCGAGCTGGCCGCGGGGTTCGACGCCGAGGTCACCGATCGGGCGCCGGACCACGCCATGCTCGCGGTGCAGGGCCCCGGGGCCCGCGCCCTCGTCGCGGGCCTGGCATCGGCGGAGCTGCCCGCGCGCTTCCATACCGCGCGCCTCGAGATCGCCGGCGCCGGAACGCTGGTCTGCGGCACGGGCTACACGGGCGAGGACGGGGTCGAGCTGCTGCTTGCGGGCGCGGACGCATCGTCGCTCTGGCGGGCGCTGCTGGAGGCGGGTGCGACACCCTGCGGCCTCGGCGCCCGCGACACCCTGCGGCTCGAGGCGTGCTTCCCGCTGCACGGAAACGACATCGGCCCCGACCGCAACCCGATCGAGGCCGGCCTCGGCTGGTGCTGCCGCGAGGAGACGGGCTTCGTCGGCGCCGAGGCCGTCGCCGCCACCCGCGCGGCCGGTCCCGCCGAGCGCCTGGTCCCCTTCGCGATCCCCGGGCGCGGCATCCCGCGCCGGGGGAACCCGATCCTGACGCCGGAGGGGGAGCGCGCCGGCACCGTCACCAGCGGCAGCTTCTCGCCCTCGCTGGAGCTGGGGATCGGGATGGGATACGTTCGCAGCGATCTCGCGAACCCGGGGGAGCGGGTCGAGATCGATGTCCGCGGTCGCCGGCGCGCGGCCGAGGTCCGCGCAAAGCCGCTGTATTCGAGCCGCTGAAACGATCGAGAGGAAGGATCCATGGCCACCGAGGAGAGCTATCCCGAGGAGCTTCGCTACCACCCCGAGCATGACTGGGCCCGCGCCGAGGGAGAGGAGGCGACCTTCGGGATCACCTGGTACGCGCAGGACTCGCTCGGCGACGTCG
>CAZARJ010000449.1:0-1716 GCA_964487515.1 uncultured Conexibacteraceae bacterium
CGCATGTCGTCGATCAGCGGCGAGAGGGCCTGTCCCTTCTCGGTCAGGCCGTACTCGACCCGGGGCGGCACCTCGGGATAGGTGTGACGCTCGACGACCCCGCAGTCCTCCAGCGCCCGCAGGCGCAGCGAGAGGGTGCGCGGGCTGATCCCCTCCAGCGAGCGCTCGAGCTCGCAGAAGCGCCGGTTGCCCTCGGCGAGATCGCGGATCACGAGCAACGTCCACTTGCCGGAGATGATCTCCGCGCACGCACAGACGGGGCAGTCGGTATCGGTGATCGCCATTCGTTGATCTCCTGGATGACGCCGGGCGGCCGCGTTCCGGACGCCGGCTCCCCCGGAGGATAGCAATACTTCAGGAAGTGAAGTGGGGAATTGCGGCCGCGGAGATCAGAGGCCGGGCGGGGGGACCGAGACCGTCGCCGGCTCGGGCGCCGCCTCCGGCTCGGGTGCGGGCTCCGGCTCGGGGGCGGGCGGGGCCGCCGGCTCCTGGGGAGGGGACGCGGGCGAATCCGCGGCGGGGGCGGAAGGATCGGCGGCGGGGGCGGGCGGCGCCTCCCCGCCCCCGGCCGCGGCGGGCTCGTCCTCGTCGCCCAGCATCTGGGTGATGTCGCTGGCGCGGCGGCCGGAGGAGGCGAGCATGAGCTTGAAGTCGTGCGGGCTGGTGGCGTAGTCCATCGCCACCGCCTCGCTCACCGTGCCGGCCTCGACGAGGCGCAGCAGGGACTGGTCGAAGGTCTGCATCCCGTAGTACTCGCCCTCGGCGATCACCTGCGTGATCTTGCCCGTCTCCTCGGGGCTGAGGATCAGGTCCTCGACGCGGCCGGTGACGACGAGGATCTCGGCCGCGGCGACCCGGCCCTGCTCGTCGGCGGTCGGCACCAGCCGCTGGGAGACGGCGCCGCGCAGGGTCGAGGCGAGCATGACCCGCGCCTGGTGCTGCAGGTGCGGAGGGAAGAAGTCGATGATCCGGTTGATCGTCTCGGTCGCGTCCAGCGTGTGCAGGGTCGAGAGCACGAGGTGGCCGGTCTCGGCGGCGCTGAGGGCGGTGCGCACCGTCTCCTCGTCGCGCATCTCGCCGACCAGGATCACGTCGGGGTCCTGGCGCAGCACGCGGCGCATCGCCCGCGCGAAGCTCCTCGTGTCGGAGCCGACCTCGCGCTGGTTGATGATCGAGCGCTTGTCGGAGTGCAGGTACTCGATCGGATCCTCGAGCGTGATCACGTGGTCGGCCCGGGTCGAGTTGATGTGGTCGATCATCGCCGCCAGGGTGGTCGACTTGCCGGAGCCCGTGGTGCCGGTCAGCAGGATGATCCCCCGCCGCTCCTCGGCCAGGCGGCGGATCACGTCCGGCAGCCCCAGGTCCTCGATCGTGCGCACGCTGAAGGGGATCGCACGGCAGACGATCGAGATCGAGCCGCGCTGGCGGAAGGCGTTGACGCGGAAGCGCGAGACCTGCGGGATCGCGTAGGAGAAGTCGGCCTCGCCCTCTTCCTCGAACTCGCCGCGCACGTCGAGCTCGCCGAACAGGACGTCCACGGCGCCCTCCGTGTCGGCGGGCTTCAGCGGCTCGGCCCCGCGGATCGGCTCGAGGCCGCCGTGAATCCGCACCATCGGCGGAGCGCCGACCTTCAGGTGGAGGTCCGAGCCCTCGTTCTCGACGAGGTAACGCAGAGCATCGTCGATCGCAAACGCCATCGCCCTCCTATCGGGCGAT
>CAZARJ010000450.1:0-1714 GCA_964487515.1 uncultured Conexibacteraceae bacterium
AGATCGACTTCTTCGAGGAGATCGCCAAGTACCGCGCCGCGCGGCGCATCTGGGCCCGCGAGCTGCGCGAGCGCTTCGGGGCGAAGAACGAGCGCTCGCTGCTGATGCGCTTCCACACCCAGACGGCCGGGGTCAGCCTCGCCGCCCAGCAGCCGCTCGTCAACATCGTCCGGACCACGATCGAGGCGCTCGCCGGGGTGCTCGGCGGGACCCAGTCGCTGCACACGAACTCCTACGACGAGGCGCTCGCCCTGCCGACCGAGGACGCGGTGCGGGTCGCGCTGCGCACCCAGCAGGTGATCGCGCACGAGTCGGGGGTCGCGAACACCGCCGACCCGCTCGGCGGCTCCTACTTCGTCGAGCGCCTCACCGACGAGCTCGAGGCCGCCGCCTACGACTATTTCGCGCGCATCGATGAGCTCGGCGGGATGGTCGCCGCGATCGAGGCCAACTTCCCGCAGCGCGAGATCGCCGACGCCGCCTTCGAGCACCAGGCGGCGCTCGACCGGGGAGAGCGGATCTTCGTCGGCGTCAACGACTACCGCATCGAGGGCGACGAGCTGGACGAGCTGCACCGCCCCGACCCCGGCGCCGAGGCGCGCCAGCGCGAGCGGCTCGCGGCGACTATGCGGGCGCGCGACGACGCCGCGGCGCGGGCCGCGCTGGCCGGTCTCGTGGAGGTCGCCCGCGGCAGCGGGAACATGATGCCGGCGCTGCTCGACTGCGCGCGCGCCCGGGTCAGCGAGGGCGAGATGGTCGCGGCGCTGCAGGGCGTGTTCGGGACCTACTCCGAGACCCCCGTCTACTAGCCCGCTCGATCCGGCCCCCCTCGGCTATCCGGGGAGATCGCCGGGGACTGGCTGGGACGGCCTGGCCCGGATCGGAGGCAGAGGTGGCAGCGATCTGCGCCCGCCCAGGGCCACTATCGCTGACAGCTCCCGATCACCCGGGCCGCCCCTCGGCCCCGGTCTCCTCGAGCGTGGCGCCCCCGCCGGTCCCCGGCGTCCCGCCCCTGGCCCGCGGGCGCAGGGCGCGGGCGGCGAGCAGGGCGACGGCGGCGGTCACGAGCAGCATCGCCACGAAGCCGGCGATCGGGAACGGGGTGCGGCCGCGCCAGTAGAGCGTGCCGCGCACGACCGCCCGCTCGCCGCCGACGACGAGCGGGATCCGGTAGTCGCGCAGGCGCTGGCGGGCGCCCGCGTCGGTGACCTCCGGGGGCATTCCCCCGCGCCGGTCCTGCATGCGCCGGTCATACCAGGCGAGCGTTCCCCCCTCGCCGGCCCACACCCAGCGCGGCGGCGCGTCCGCGTCCTCGCTGCCGGTGGGCGGCGTCTGCCCCCAGCGGTCGCTGCTCAGCGGCACGCTCGGCGAGCGGACGTTCAGGAAGGCCGGGCCGGAGGGCTCGATGCGGGCGTAGGGCTCGCCCTCGTAGCCGCGCACGATCACCGTCTCGCCGCCCCGGTTGACGAGCTCGATCCGATCGTCGTAGTCGAGGATGCGCACCTCGATCCCGGCGCCGAGGCGCGCCGGGGTCAGCCCGGAGATCACCGATTCGAAGTCGTGGCGCGCGTCGTGCCCGCGAGCCGCTGCGGGCCAGGCCAGCGGGAGGACGGCCAGCAGGAGCAACAGCGTGGCGGCGGCGGGCCACCGTCCTCGCGCGGGCGGGTCCAGGGTCGGCGCCCACGCACGGCGCGGGCGCCGTGCGGCCTCGCGC
>CAZARJ010000451.1:0-1712 GCA_964487515.1 uncultured Conexibacteraceae bacterium
TCCTGACCGACGTGCTCGGGATCCCCTGGGACGAGGTCCACGAGGAGGCCGAGCGCCTCGAGCACGCGATGTCGCCTGTGCTCGAGGAGCGGATGATGGCGGCGATCGGCGACGCCAAGACCTGCCCGCACGGCCACCCGATCGTCTTCGAGGAGCGGATCCGCGGCTCGCTGCTCGCCGACTGCGAGGTCGGCGCCGACGTCAAGATCCTGCGCTTCGAGAACGAGGCCGAGGAGCTGCTCCGTTACCTGCGTGAAGCCGGGCTCGAGCCCGGCCTGGAGGGCAAGGTCGAGTCCTCCGACGAAGAGGACGTCGTGGTCGCCTCGGACGCGGGCAGCCACCGGATCTCGCGCAGCGTCGCCGAGACCGTCTCCGTGATCGCCGACCCGGCGCCCCCTCCCCGCGCGGCGCTCCCCGAGCAACTCGTCCTCTCCCGCGACCGCTACGGCCGCTGAGCCGACGCGGGGCTAACCGGGACCGCCTCCCGGCGGTCTACTGGGGATAGCTGCGTCGATATCCCGGCGTAGTCCTCCCCAGTGGGCTGAGGTTCATCGCTACAGAGCGAAAGGACCGGGTTGGCGGTGTCGCGAGAGGCGCCGGTCAGAGCAGGGCGGCGAGGCGCCCGATGCCCTCGGGCACCTGCTCCGGGGGGACGCTGGCGAAGGAGAGCCGCAGGCTGTCGGCGCCCCCTTCGAGCATGAAGTCCGGGCCGGCGACGAAGCCGACGCCGGCGCGCTTGCCGGGCTCGACGAGAGCGGCCGTGTCGGTGCCCTCGGGGAGGTCGACCCAGAGGAAGTAGCCGCCGCCGGGGGTGACGAAGCTCGCGTCGGGAATCTGGGCGCCGAGCTGCTCGACCACCGCGTCGCGCCGCTCCGCCAGGGCGCGGTTGACCAGCCTGATGTTCTCGTCCAGATCGCCGCTGCGGCAGAGCTCCAGGACGATCGACTCGGCGAGCATGTTGGGCGAGATGTAGGTCTGGGACGCGCCCTTGGCGAGCTCGCGGATCTCGCCCTCGGGGCCGATCAGGTAGCCGACCCGGATCCCCGGGCTGATCGTCTTCGAGAACGAGGAGGCGTGGATCACCCGGGCGTCCGTGCCCTCCGCGAGGGAGAGCATCGTCGGCAGCTCCTCGCCGCCGAAGCGCACCTCGCGGTAGGGATCGTCCTCGAAGATCCAGAAGCCGTGCTCGGCGGAGAGCTCGACCAGGCGACGGCGCTTCTGCTCCGAGAGCGTGCACCCGGCCGGGTTGTGAAAGTTGGGGATCACGTGCAGAAGCCGCGGCCGGTGCCCGTCGGCGAGCGCCCGCTCGAGCCCGGCGACGTCGATCCCGTCGTCCTCGAGCCGGACCCCGATCCGGTCGACGCCGAGCTTGGCGAGCATGAGCAGCGTGCGGTCGTAGGAGGGCTGCTCGACGACCACCTCGTCGCCCTCCTCGAGCAGGCTGCTGAAGACCATCCAGCCGGCCTCGAGCGAGCCGTTCGTGATCATGATCCGGGCCGGATCGACGCCGCCGTGCCGCTCCCCGACCCACTCGCAGAGCCCCGGGTGGCCGGCGCCGGTGCCGTAGGAGAGGGCGCGGGCGCCGTCCCCGGCCAGGGCGCGATCGGCGGCGGCGCGCACCGCGTCCACCGGCAGCAGGTCGGCGCTCGGGGCGCCGCGCGCGAATGAGATCAGCTCGGCCATGAGAAGCCGGGCGAGTATAAGGCGACGCC
>CAZARJ010000452.1:0-1709 GCA_964487515.1 uncultured Conexibacteraceae bacterium
CGCGCCTCTACTCGGAGGAGGACGTCGAGCAGCTGCGCCGGATCCAGGAGATGACCGCCGAGCGGGGACTGAACCTGGCCGGGGTCGAGACGGTGCTCGAGCTCGAGGCCCAGCTCGAGGCGATGCGCAGCGAGCTCGAGGCGATGCGCGAGCGGGCCGCGGAGCTGGAGCGACGCATGGCGAGCGAGGTCGAGCGCGCGCGCCGCTCGCTGGCCGCCGAGCTGGTCCCCTATCGCGCCTACGACTCCGACTGGATCCGGGGCGCGCGCGGAGAAGCGGACGCCGGCTCCGACACCGGCCGTCGGGACACCGTCCGTATCCCGGTCGAGCGCGCCCGCGACTGACCTCAGGGCGCGTGCCGGGCCGCCTCGTGCTCGGCCGTCGGGGTGGGGAGGTCGTAGGCGTCGGGGCGGCCGTCGCCGCTCGTGTCGCGTACCGCCTCGAGCACCTCGTTGGCGAGCCGCGAGCCGTCGGCGGGGTTCAGCGGCACGGCGCTGATCGTCACCGTGACCTCGTCCCCATCCAGCTCCTCCAGACGTACGTCCGGGGAGTGGCGGAGCGGGGTCGTGACCGCCTTCTCGATCATCCGCTGCAGTCGCTGCGGGCTCACGGAGGCGCTGAACTTCGCCCGCAGCTCGACCCGCGCCGGGTCGGCGATCGGCACGACGACCTGCTGCATGAGCACGTTGTTGGGGATCATCGTCCGGTCCCCGCCACTCAGGAACGTGGTGTAGAAGAGGCCCAGGGAGCTGACGATGCCCTCGATCTCGCCCCCGATCGAGCCGCCCCGCAGCAGCACCCGGTCGCCGACCTGGAAGGGGCGCGTGCTGAGCAGGACGAGCCCGGCGAAGACGTGGGCCAGGGTCTGCTGGGCGGCGAGGCCGAGCACGACCGCGGTGAAGGCGCCGCCGACGGCCAGCGTCTCCGGGTTGACCCCGGCGATCCGCAGCGCGACCACGACGACCACCACGATCGTCGTCAGCCGGATCAGGAAGCCGGTCGTGCCCGCCGTGCCGGGCTCCATGCGCCGGAACAGCGCCGGCGCGAGGCCCTGGGCGACCGTCCGCGCGAGCAGCCAGCCGAGGATCGCGAGCAGCACCGCGGTCCCGTAGCGGACGACCTTCGCCGCGTCCGGGAACAGCGTCTGGCGCAGGCTGAAGACGACCAGGACGGCCGCGATCAGCACCACGATGATGATCGCGTTGCGGCGTGCGCGCTTCGCGTCGCCGCGGCTGATCTGGCCGCCGAGGCCGACCTGGCGCCAGACTTCGGTGCGCGACTCGAATGCCCGCAGGTTGCGGAGATCCGGCCGCCGTGGCTTGCCGAACGGTCGCCTCATCGGGGAACATTGTTGCGCAGCCTCGCCCGTTTTCGATCTAAGTCGGGCGACTATAGATTTCTTGACATGGCACGGATAGGCGCGTAGACTCGGCGCATCATGCAGGCGGATCGCTTCACAACCAAGGTTCAGGAGGCCGTACAGGTCGCGCACCGCCTGGCCACGCAGCGCCGCAACAGCGAGATCACGCCTGCCCATCTGCTCGCCGGGCTGCTCGAGGATCAGGAGGGGCTGGGCGCGGCGATCCTGCGCAAGCTCGGCGTCGACGTGGTCGGGCTCCAGAAGCGGGCCGAGGGGGCGGTCGACGAGCTGCCCACCGTGTCCGGCTCGGGCACGCCCGAGGCGCGCCCCTCGCAGGCGCTGATCAACG
>CAZARJ010000453.1:0-1704 GCA_964487515.1 uncultured Conexibacteraceae bacterium
CCCCTGCGTCTCCAGATCCTCGTCAATCAGCTCCACGGCGCTCTCGTCGTGCGAGCCGGTAGCCGTCTCCTCCCGATCCTCGCCCGCGTACTCGACCTCGTCTCTGTCCTGCTGCGAATCCACGTTCACTCACATTCCCTCGTGCTCACCGGATCTATGGCCGATCACCGGCCTCGTCCCCACCGCCCGCCATAGGCGAACGTCCGTTCGGTGTCCATTATCCAGCCCACCGACTGCCTGTCAACCGAAAATTGCAACAAAATCGCAACATCTTGTCCGCCCCAGGAACCGCTGAACGCAAGCCCCCGGCAACCCGCATCCGCGCGTCCCCATCGCCGCGCCCGACCCCCGCGGCGATCCGATCCGCGGACTGCCAGCTCTGTCCCCCTATACGAACACATCCAGGCGAGCGTATTGAAAGTTGCACACGAGTGTCAAACTTCCGTGTGGCGGCAACATGAGCCGCTTCCGCCGGACGCGTCTACTCGGCGCTCTCGCCCGGATCCTCGAACAGCTCGGCCGGAGAGCAACCGAGCCCGGCAGCGAGCTGCACAAGGCTGCGGAACCTGATGTTGCGCTCGCCTCGCTCCACCTGGCCGATGAACGACCAGTGCACGCCCGCGCGAGCAGCGAGCGCCTGCTGAGATAGCCCGCGGGCCTTCCGATGCGCATGCACCCTCGTCCCCAGCGCCCCGACCAAGCCCTCATCGATCGCGAGATGGCGCCGCCGGCCCGGCGGCGGATGAGCCGGCAGGGCACCGCGGCGCGGGCGTACGTGATCCACTGACGTCAAGTCGCTTGCGTCGGCCGGCCCCTCGAGCAGGCGCCGGGGCTCGATCTCCAGCGCGCAGGCGATTCGCATAAGCGAGACATAGGTGGCGTTGCGCCGCCCACGCTCGATGCGGCCAACCGACGACTCGTGCACTGACGCACGCCTGGCAACGGTCTCCTGCGTCAATCCCATCGCCAGCCGCCGCGCCCGGGCGCGGCGACCGAACCGCCGGATATCGGCATCGAGATCGTGGCCCGATTCGTCCCCGTCGCCGTCCCCTTGCCGGCCCTTGCCGGCATCCCCTCTCCCTGCAGCTCGCATACGCCGCGTATTTCTTTCACGACACGACGGATAAGTCCAGAGCCTATTCGTATAACTTCGCCGAATCGCGACCGGAGGCGCCCGATCAGGGCCGTCCGCAGCCACACGGGCAGCCCGGATCTAGCTCGCCAAGGCGAGCGGTGCGGATCGGTGCCGGCCCGGACGCCGGCGGCTCGATCAGCCTGACTTGTGGTCCTCGTCGACCAGGCGACCCGGAGAGACCTCGAGGCCGACCGCGAGACGCAAGATGTTGAGGTAGGTCAGATTGCGCTCGCCGCGCTCGATCTGGCCCACGTAAGACCAGTGCAGCCCGGCCGCGCGGGCCACATCCTCCTGTGTCTTGCCGGCCTCGTCGCGGAGGCGCTTCAGGCGCTGGCCGAACTCCGCCACCTTCGGATCGGGGTGCTTGCGGCTCTTCCCCTTCTTGCCCTGCTTCGTTCCCTTGGCGGCGGCTCCCCTCGCCCCGGAGCCGCGCCCGTTGGCGGCCTTCTTGGAGCCCGCGCCGACGCCTCCCTTGGGTGTCGAACGCACGGCTCGCTGGGCCCGCTTGGGCCCGTCCTTGCCGCCGCTCCCGTTTCTCTTGGCTGCCATGACCGGGGTATCCAGCCACA
>CAZARJ010000454.1:0-1703 GCA_964487515.1 uncultured Conexibacteraceae bacterium
CCCCTGCGTCTCCAGATCCTCGTCAATCAGCTCCACGGCGCTCTCGTCGTGCGAGTCGGTAGCGGTCTCCTCCCGGTCCTCGCCCGCGTGCTCGGCCTCGTCTCTGTCCTGCTGCGAATCCACGTTCACTCACATTCCCTCGTGCTCACGGGATCTAGGGCCGATCACCGGCCTCGTCCCCTCCGCCCGCCATAGGCGAACATCCGTTCGCGTTCATTATCCAGCCCACCGGCTGCCTGTCAACCGAAAATTGAAACAAAATCGCAACATCTTGTCCGCTCCTGGAACCGCTGAACGCAAGCCCCCGGCCGCCCGCAACTGCACGTCCCCATCGACGCGCCCGACCCCCGCGGCGATCCGATCCGCGGACTGCCAGCTCTGTCCCCCTATACGAACACATCCAGGCGAGCGTATTGAAAGTTGCACACGAGTGTCAAACTTCCGTGTGGCGGCAACATGAGCCGCTTCCGCCGGACGCGTCTACTCGGCGCTCTCGCCCGGATCCTCGAACAGCTCGGCCGGAGAGCAACCGAGCCCGGCAGCGAGCTGCACAAGGCTGCGGAACCTGATGTTGCGCTCGCCTCGCTCCACCTGGCCGATGAACGACCAGTGCACGCCCGCGCGAGCAGCGAGCGCCTGCTGAGATAGCCCGCGGGCCTTCCGATGCGCATGCACCCTCGTCCCCAGCGCCCCGACCAAGCCCTCATCGATCGCGAGATGGCGCCGCCGGCCCGGCGGCGGATGAGCCGGCAGGGCACCGCGGCGCGGGCGTACGTGATCCACTGACGTCAAGTCGCTTGCGTCGGCCGGCCCCTCGAGCAGGCGCCGGGGCTCGATCTCCAGCGCGCAGGCGATTCGCATAAGCGAGACATAGGTGGCGTTGCGCCGCCCACGCTCGATGCGGCCAACCGACGACTCGTGCACTGACGCGCGCCTGGCAACGGTCTCCTGCGTCAATCCCATTGCCAGCCGCCGCGCCCGGGCGCGGCGGCCGAACCGCCGGATATCGGCATCGAGATCTTGGCCCGGTTCGTCCCCGTCGCGGCCCCCATGCCGGCCTTTGCCGGCATCCCCTCTCCCTGCAGCTCGCATACGCCGCGTATTTCTTTCACGATACGACGGATAAGTCCAGAGCCTATTCGTATAACTTCGCTGAATCGCGACCGGAGGCGCCCGATCAGGGCCGTCCGCAGCCACGCGAGCAGCCCGGATCGAGCTCGCCGAGGCGAGCGGTGCGGATCGGCGCCGGCCCGGACGCCGGCGACTCGATCAGCCTGACTTGTGGTCGTCGTCGACCAGGCGACCCGGAGAGACCTCGAGGCCGACCGCGAGACGCAAGATGTTGAGGTAGGTCAGATTGCGCTCGCCGCGCTCGATCTGACCCACGTAAGACCAGTGCAGCCCGGCCGTGCGGGCCACATCCTCCTGCGTCTTGCCGGCCTCGTCGCGGAGGCGCTTCAGGCGCTGGCCGAACTCCACCACTTTCGGATCGGGATGCTTGCGGCTCTTCCCCTTCTTGCCCTGCTTCTTTCCCTTGGCGGCGGCCCCCTTCGCCCTTGAGCCGCCCCCGTTGGCGGCCTTCTTGGAGCCCGCGCCGACGCCTCCCTTGGGAGTCGAACGCACGGCTCGCTGGGCCCGCTTGGGCCCATCCTTGCCGCCGCTCCCGTTTCTCTTGGCTGCCATGACCGGGGTATCCAGCCACA
>CAZARJ010000455.1:0-1701 GCA_964487515.1 uncultured Conexibacteraceae bacterium
AGCATGCGGGCGGTGGTGACGATCGCCAGCAGGACCATGACGATGGCGCTGCCCACGCACCACTGGCAGATCGCGTCGATCACGAACAGCTCCAGGTAGGTCAGGTAGATGCTGAAGCCGGCGCCGGCGAGGGCGAGGAACATCGACGCCGCCCGGCCGCGGTCACCGGGGACGAAGAGGGACGCCCCGATCAGCAGGTAGCCGATCAGGCCCAGAAGCGGGACCGGGATCCCGGCCAGCTCGGCGTAGTCGGATGCCTGCACGACGTGGCAGCCGCTGCTGCCGCCGGCGCAGACGGGATCGATGCCCGCGTAGTGGACGTAGGTCAGATAGCCGGCGATCCCGAGGCCAATCAGCGTCAGCACCGCGGCCGTGATCGTCAGCGCGCTGGGACGGCGCCGGGCGGGCACCGCGACGCTCACTTGCTCGCGTTCTGGATCGCCTCGTCGATCGCGGGCTCGAACTCCGAGGTCTCCAGGCCGCCGAAGCGCAGCAGCTCGAGCTTGCCGCCGGTCGGGCCGATCAGGAATGACGGGGTCGAGCTGATCGCCGCGCTCTGGGCCTCGTCGAGGCTCTCGTCGGCGTACTTCTGGGCCTTGGGCTTGCGGCTGTCCTCGATCGCCTGCTCGGCGTCGAGCCCCGCGGCCTCGGCCTGCTGGCGCAGGAAGTCGGTGGTCATGTAGCCGCTGCCCTCGGCCTCCTGGTTCGCGTAGACGTGCTCGGCGAAGGGCCAGATGCCGTCCTGCTGGGCGGCCGCGCCGGCGACCAGGGCGCCGTTGGCGCTGTCCGGCCCGAGGATGCTGATCAGGCGCAGCTCCATGCGCACGTCGCCGGGCCGCACGTACTTCTCGACCAGGTCGGGGAGGACCTCCTTCGAGTACTCGGCGCAGAACGGGCACTGCAGGTCGGCGAACTCGACCATCGTCACCGGCGCGTCCGGATCGCCCAGGGCGATGCCGTTCTGCGGGATCCCCTGGAAGAGCGAGTTGTCGGCCGCCGCTGACGAGTCGGAGTCGGAGCCGCCCTGGCTGACCACGATCGCGATCACGATCACGACGATGGCGAGCAGCGCGGCGCCGCCCGCGATCGCGAACGTGCGCTTGCGGCGGGCCTCGGCCTCGGCCCGCTCCGCCGCCTCGCGCTGCGCTCGCGCTTCCCGCTTTCGCTCCGCTCGTGAGCTCATCGAAGGGGGGAATCTAGCGTGCCGGCGCGTGCGGGTCGCCGGTCGCCCGGGGGGAGTGGCTCGCGCGGGCGGGGAGCCGGCAGCGATCCGCGCCCGCCGAGGGCCCACATCGCTGCCACCTCGCGGCCTCCGCCGTCCGTTCAGCGGTGCTTACGGGAACGCGGCCAGGGCGCCCGTCTCACGCGCCGCCGGGTCGTCGCCCGCGCCGTTGCGCCCGGCGGCCGGGGCCCGGTAGGGCGGGGCCTTCTTGCGCCGCCGCCCGCCCGGGAAGGCGAGCCGCACGATCGTCCGCTGCACCGAGCCCCACTGCTTGCGGAACGGGCCCGTGTTGTAGGGCAGCCCGTAGCGCTCGCAGATGTCCTTCACCCGGGGCGCGATCTCGGCGTAGCGGGACGACGGCAGGTCGGGGTAGAGGTGGTGCTCGACCTGATAGCTGAGGTTGCCGCTCATGAAATGGAAGAAACCGCCGCCGTCGATGTTGGCGGCGCCGATCAGCTGGCGCACGTACCAGGCGCCCG
>CAZARJ010000456.1:0-1701 GCA_964487515.1 uncultured Conexibacteraceae bacterium
ACGAGTACATGGTCACGCTCTTCCGCCTCGACGAGCGCGCCCGCGCCTACTTCACCTTCACGATCGGCAACGTCCTGCTCGCGATCCCGCTCACCGTCTGGCTCGTCGTCGCCGAGGGCGAGGGCGCGCGCGGGCTGCTGGTCGGCAGCTACGCGTCCGGGATCCCCTTCCTCGCCTGGCTGCTGCTCGCCGAGCGCCGCCGCCTGCGGATCATCCCCGAGCTCCCCCTCCTACGCCGCATGCTGCGCTTCGGCCTGCCGACCATGCCGGCCGAGCTGTCGCTGTACTCGCTGCAGTTCATCGACCGGGTGATCCTGCTCCGTTACCTGGGCGCTGCCGAGGTCGGCCTCTACGCGATCGCCTTCAAGTTCAGCCAGGCGATCCAAGTCGTCGTGCGCGGCTTCCAGCTCGCCTGGCCACCGCTCGCCTACTCGATCCGCGACGACGAGGAGGCCCGCCGTGCCTACGCGACCGTGCTCACCGCGTTCTCGGCCTTCTGCGCCGTCGGCGTCGTCGGGATGTGGCTGGAGGCGCGCTGGATCGTGCGCCTGCTCGCCGCCCCCGAGTTCTTCGACTCCTACAAGGTGGTCGGCCCGCTCGCCCTCGGCGCCGCCCTCTACGGCGTCTACCTGGCGCTGGTCGTGATCCTCGGCCGCACCGGCCGCACGGAGCTCAGCTTCCCGGTCACGGTCTTCGCCACGGTCGCCAACGTCGCCCTCAACGTCGCCCTGGTCCCACCGCTAGGGATCGTCGGCGCCGGCCTCGCCCTGATCGGCTCCTACGCGGTGGTGGTCGTGCTGCTGGCGCTCGTCACCCAGCAACTGTTCCCGATCCCCTGGCAGTGGGGCAGGCTCGCCGTGATCGCGGGCGCCGCCGCCGTCCTGATCGCGGGCGGCGATCTGCTGCTGCCCACCGAGGGCGCGGTGGGCTTCCTCTCCCGGGCGCTCGTCTTCGCCGCCTACCCGGCGCTGCTCTGGTTCGCGGCCGTGCGCCCGGCCGAGCGCGCCCGCCTGCTCGGCGCGGTGCGCAGCGGCCGCCTCCGCGAGCGCTTCGCCGCGATCCGCTCGCGCACCGGCGACGAGGACGAGCGCAAGCGTCGCGAGATCGCCGCCGAGCTGCTCGAGCTCGACTCCCGCGACCAGGACCGCGGCGGCTTCTGAGGCGCCGATCTCGCCGATGCCCTGAGCCCTCCGTCGCCCGCTCGCAAGGTGGATGTCGAGAAGCTTCGCTGGCAGCGAAGAAACTCAACATCGAGGGCGCCGTCGAGGGCTCCCGGTGCCCATCCGGCGCAGCGGGAGTCGAATTCCTTCAAGTTATTCGAAGATTTTCGACCCTGGCGGTCGCGGCGGGGCTCAGCCGGCGCGGCGCTCGACGGCCTCGCGGATGCCCTCGCCGCGGGGGCGCAGGGCGAGGCGGGCGTGGAGCAGGTACCGGGCCGGGTCGTGGCCGGGCAGGACCGTCGCGGCGAGCGCGCGGGGGAGGTAGGAGAAGGCGACAAGCGCGCGGACGGCGAGCGCCGCGCGGCGGCCGTGGTGCTTGCGCATGTAGAGGTCCCGGTTGCGGTGGAACTCGACCAGCCGCCGCGTGCCGGAGGAGCGGTCGTTGTGGAGCTGCTCGTGGTGGATCGCCCGTGCGGCGGGGACGTAGAGGGTGTGCATGCCGGCGTCGCCGAGGCGCTTGCAGAAGTCGGTCTCGTCGGAG
>CAZARJ010000457.1:0-1694 GCA_964487515.1 uncultured Conexibacteraceae bacterium
GGATCGGGAAGCGGGCGGCTAGGCGTCGGGGCGGTCGGGGTGGATGTCGTCGATCGTGACCAGGGGCGTGTAGGGAGCGCCGCCCGCGGCCTCGATCGCGGCCCCGCCGCCGGCGAGGCGGTCGAGGACGGAGACGGTGCCGGCGATGCGCAGGCCCTCCTCGCGGCAGCGCTCGATCGCCTTCACGGTTGAGCCGCCGGTCGTCACCACGTCCTCGACGATCAGAACCGGAGTGCCCTCGGCCAGCAGCGGGCCCTCGACCCAGCGCTGAAGGCCGTGCTGCTTCTTGTCCTTGCGGACGAAGAAGGCGAGCAGATCGTGGCCCGCGGGGGCGGCGAGGGCGGCGCTGGCGATCGGGTCGGCGCCCATCGTCATCCCGCCGACCGCCGTCGCGCCCCGGGCGGCGGCGAGCGCGGCGACCAGCTCCCCGAGGGCCCCGAAGCCGGGCTGGCGCAGGATCGCCCGCTTCGCGTCCACGTAGTAGGAGGCGGTGCGGCCGCTGGTCAGCGTCACCTCGCCGATCACCAGGGCACGGTCGCGCAGCTCGGCGCGCAGGGTCTCGAGGGCGGCCGCGTCCAGGGGTGTGGATCCGGCGGCGTTGTCCGCGCCTTCCCCGCCGGGGCCCTCGCCGGCGGCCGCCTCAGGGGTGCCGCCGGGCGCCGGCGGATCAGCCATAGACGTAGATCGGGTCGCCGATGTCGATCCAGTTGTAGATGTGGCGGGCGTCCGGGATCGGCGTGCGCAGGCAGCCGTGGCTGGCCGGGTAGGTCGGCACGGAGTGGTAGCCGTGCGTCGCGTAGCCGCGGATGAAGTAGGCCGAGTAGTACATCCCGAGGCTGTTGTAGCCGGGGTCCTTACGGTAGAAGCGGAACTTGCCCCGGATCGTCGGCGTGGCCGCGGTGCCGGAGGAGGTGGGGTAGATCTCGACCGCCCTGCCCTTGCGCGCCAGGACCAGGACCTGGCGGGAGATGTCGGCTTCGACGTGCTTGCCGGCGCCCGGGTGCTTGAGCTTGAAGCCGCCCTTGCCCCGGGCGAGCCGCTTGAAGATCTTGCCGCTCGCCTTCTCGTTCCGCGACATGCCGTTCACCTTGCGGAAGGCGAGCACCGCGCGCCCGGTGGCCGCTCCGAAATGGGAGCCGCCGTTGGGGACGTAGCCGCGCCGGTCGAGGAGGTCGTTGAAGACGCGCACGGGGGCCCCGGAGGAACCGCGGCGGAGCTTCGGGTAGTGGATCCGGAAGGTGCGGCTGCTGTCGCGGGCGAAGCTGAGGCGCCGCGAGCGCGGATGCAGCGCCCGGGCGGAGTAGCGCCCCGGCGCGACGAGCTGCTTCGAGTAGCTGAACCTGCCCAGCCGCGACCCGCCGCCCTTCGGCCGCACCCTGATCGTCCGGCGGCGATAGGTCTGCTTGCCGCGCTTGAGGACGACGCGCACGCGCACGCCCTTGACGTAGGGGCGCAGGGTGCCGGAGATCTTGACCCGCTTGCCGGCCGTCACCTTGCCCCGGCGCAGCCCCTTGAGCCGGATCGAGATCCGGGCGTCGCGGGGGGAGCTTCCCGGGCTCGTCCCCGGTCCCCCGGCCCGCCGCGCCGACTCGGATCCCGTCTCCTCGGATCGGGTCGTCTGCGCGGCCGGCGCCTGAGCCGGGGCCGGCGCTCCGGCGAGGCTCACACACGCCCCCTGGGTGATCTGGCCGGCG
>CAZARJ010000458.1:0-1689 GCA_964487515.1 uncultured Conexibacteraceae bacterium
CCCGCGCTCCAGGCGCATGACCAGGCAGTCGTCGGCCGTGCCGCTCTCCTTGTCGAAACGACGTGGGCCGATCTCGGTGAAGCCCAGGCGGCGGTAGAAGCGGATCGCGCGGTGGTTGGTTGCCAGGGGGTCGATCAGGATCGCGGTCACCGTCGGGGAGGCGAAGCAGCGGTCGATCGCCTGGCGCATCATCTCGGTGCCGTGGCCCTGGCCGATCAGGTCCTCCTCGCCGATCCAGATGTCGATGGCCCGCAGGTTGGGCTCGACCGCACCCCAGTAGTGGGTTGGCTCGCGGTGCGGGTCGATGATCTGGACGACGCCGATCGGGCGGCCGTCCAGCTCCGCCACGAGCATCAGCCACACGTCCGGGCCGAGCTCCTCGGCGAGATCGAGGCTCTCGGGCCAGTCGTCGCCCGTGGAGGTGGCCTCCGGGTCGTCGGTCGTCGCCCGGATCACATGCGGCCGCCGGTCCCACTCCTCCAGCAACGGGATGTCATCTCGCGTCGCTTCACGCAGGCGGATCACGCCGCCACCGTACCGGCCGGTCCTGGATCCGCGGTCCGGGGGGCGCTCGGCCGGAGTTGATTCGAGCCGCTGTGGCGCCCGGCGGATTCCGCGATCCGACCGACCCTCGTGGGTATGATCACAAGGTGAGCGAGATTGCGGTGCAGCCCGGGGGGCGGGTCCCGGAGACCGATGTGGCCGCCGGGGGACCGCCGGGATTCGAGCGGCCTGACTTCTCGGTCGTTCCGGTGCGGGGGCTGCCGATCGTCGGCGTCGCCTTCGTCCTGCTGGTCGTGGCGATCGCGGTCAACGAGCTCTGGCCGCTGGTCTTCCTCCACGTGGCGTTCGGCGCCGCCTGGACGATCATCGACCTCTTCCTCGGCTTCGTGCTCGGGCCGATCATGGGGCGGATGTCGGTCCCGGCGCGGATCGAGTTCATCACCCGGCTGATGCCGAAGATGGTCTTGATCATGCCGACGGTCGTCACCGTGACGCTGGCGGCGGGGTGGCAGCTCGGGACGCTCATGGGCACCGTCGACAGCTCCTATTACAACCACGGCTGGGTCGTGGCCAGCTACATCGTCGTCGGGATCATGGCCGTGATCGCGCTCGGCCTGCTCGAGCCCGCAAACATCGCGGTGCTGACGGAGCTGAAGAAGAAGCAGCCGAACCCGGCGGTGATCGAGAGGCTGATGAAGCGGTTCATCTACACCGCCGGCATCATCGGCGCGATGCAGGTGGCGACCCTGGTGATCATGACCAAGCTGGCGTCGGGATGAGCGCCGCCGCGACGGGACCGGACGGCGCCGGAGCGGCGTCCCCCGCCGGGGTGGAGGCGGTGGCCGGCGGAGCCCCGCTGGAGCCGAGCCTGCCCCCGGTCACCGCGATCGGGATGACTTCGCTGGCTCTGATCGTGGCCGGCGGGATCTACCTCGCCTCGCACCTGCCGAACGATGTGCCGCTCGCGCCCGCGGTCGTCCTGCTGGCCATCTCGGCCGTGCTTCTGGTCGCGAACCTCTTCGCGCTGAGCCGGGCCGAGGGCTTTCACTGGGCTCGCTTCTTCGAGGTCGGCAAGTGGGCGCTGCTCGCCTACGCGATCACCGCCGGGCTGATCGAGTACGCCTTTCTGCGCAACGGCCTCAGCGGGGGCCCGCTGGTCGTGCTCACGCTCTCGATCGTGGTCTA
>CAZARJ010000459.1:0-1679 GCA_964487515.1 uncultured Conexibacteraceae bacterium
GCCTGTGGGCCTGCAACACGGACATGACCCTGCGCGCGATGGCCGCCCACGACCCGGCGCTGTGCCGGACGGTCCGCTACGAGGATCTGCTGGCGGACCCGGCCGGCGAGCTGCGCGACCTCTACCGGTGGATCGGGCTCGACCGCTCCGGGGAACGGGTCACGCGCATGGCCGCCGCGCACTCCTTCGAATGCCTGCCCGAGAGCGAGAAGGGGCCCCGGACCCGCAACCGCGCGGCCCGGCCCGGCCTGTGGCGCGAGAAGCTGAGCGACGAGGAGCAGCGCGTCCTCGCCGAGATCTTCGGCGACCGCTTGGAGCGATTCGGCTATGCCGCCTGAGGGAGCTCGCACCGCGGCGCGAGCCCGCGGGCAGGCGCGGCCGCCGGCCTCCGGCGCCGGCGACGATGCAGCGGCGGCTCTCGCGAGCGAGCTGACCGGAGGCGGCTGGGACGCGGTCTGGCGCCTCGCCCCCGGAGTCAGCAGCCCCGCGCCCGACGCGGGGCGCGCGCACGCCGACGAGACCCTGGCGAAGATGCTCGGCGACGCCTTCCTCGACGCCTGGGCGCTCGCCGAGCGACCGCTGGAGGCGCTCGTGATCGGCTCCGGGGAAGGCTGGCTCTGCCACCGCCTGCTCGAGCTGGGCGCGCGCCGGGTGCTCGGCGTCGACGCGCGCGCGGACGCCCTGCGGCGGGCCGAGCTGCTGCGCGGGCTCCGCGCGCGCGAGGGATCCCTGGAGTCTCTGCGGATCGAGGATCTCGGGCAGCTCGATCCCGCCGCCGTCGGCACCTTCGACGTCGTGGTCGTCGCGGAGCCGGCGGAGCGGATCGCCGATCGCGGGCGCGTCCTGGCGAGCGCCCGCCGCTGCACGCGCGAGCTCTGCGCGATCGCGACCGGCGAGCGCGTCGAGGCCACGCTGGCGGCCCGCGCGGCCGGCTTCGAGTCCGTCTCCCTGGCGCCGATCCCGCTCGACGCCGAGCGCCGCTACGTGCTCGCTGAGCGGGCGCTCCTGCTCGCCCGCCCGGAGTCGCGCCGGTGAGCGAGCGCGTCCCGGGCCGCAACCTCGGCCCCACGCTTCCCCCGGGCGAGCGGCGCGGGCCACGGCGACCGCCGGCGGAGCCCGCCGCGAGCAGCTGGCTCCCCGGCGACCCTCCCGTCCTCGCCGAGCATCGCGGCAGCCTCGCCGACGCGGTCGCCGACGCCTGCTACCGCTGGGCCGCTCCGGCCGCGCGCGGGCGCGACGTCCTCGACGTCGGCTGCGGCCCCGGTCACGGCGGCGCCACGCTGCTCGCCGCCGGGGCCCGTTCCGTGCTCGGCGTCGATGGAGACGAGCGCACCGTGGAGTTGGCCACGCGCACCTACGGCGAGCGCGCCCGCTTCATCGCCGCGGAGGCGCGGGCGCTGCCGCTCGCCACCGGGAGCTTCGGGCTCGTCGTCTGCTTCGCCCCCCTGGCGGCGGCCGCCGATCCCGACGCGATCGTGGACGAGCTGCTGCGCGTCCTGGCCCCCGACGGCCTGCTCGCCGTGGCCCTGCCGACGCAGCCCGCGCGCGACCCGATCGACGGCCGGCAGATCGGCGCGGCGCGCGACGCGGCGGGCTGGGAGGAGCTGCTCGGCACGCGCGCCCGGCGGGTGCGCATGCACGGGCTCCGCGGCGGACTCGCCGCCGCGGCGGGGATCGAC
>CAZARJ010000460.1:0-1670 GCA_964487515.1 uncultured Conexibacteraceae bacterium
GCCCCGGCCTCGGCGACGCCGAACGCGCTCTTCTCGCTCGTGTCGCGGCCCGCGTTGCTGATGCTGCCCATCGCGGCCATGACGCCGACGGTCGCCAGCATCATGCCGATCACGATCACGATCAGCACGGTGGGGAGCGCGACCCCCCGCTCATCATGAGCCGCACCGACGGCTCGCCCCCGGATCTGTCCGCGCGCAGGTCTCATCGCCCTTCAATCGGCACGGCCCCCCACTTCCTTTACCCGAGTGGCCCGGCGCGGACGTTCCGGCAGCGCTCCCGTCTCAGCAGGCGCCGATCTCCCGCAACCGCTCGATATCCGCCAGATCTTGGGGCCGCCCCGCGGCCTCCTTCATCGCCAAGAGGTCAGGCGCCAGGCTCTCGGCGGAAGCGGCCGCGGGCGGCCAGCTCTCCGGTCTCCTTGACCATCTCGAGCACCCGTTCCACCCGCTCGCCCGGGGTCGTACGCCGGAGCTCCGCTCGCTCGGCGGCGAGGGTCGCACGCCTCATCTGCTCCCAGCTCATCCCCTTCCTGGGGGCCGGCTTACGACGCCTGTCGGAGAGATCCGCCACAGCCAGAAGGTAGCCAAGGGCAGAGGCGCGGTAGAACTCCCGCATGAACATTCCGGGGACGGACCAGGCGTGGCCGGTGCTGACGAAGCTGATGGGAGGCCACGCGGCGATCTACCGCCGCACCCGCGGGCGGATCGGCCATCGCCTGCCGGGCCTTCCGCCGACGCTGCTGCTCGACCACGTGGGCGCGAGGAGCGGCGTCAAGCGGACCACGCCGCTGCTCTACGTCACCGACGGCGAGAACCTGGTGATCATCGCCTCCAAGGGGGGCTATCCCAAGCATCCGGCCTGGTTCCACAACCTGCGGGCCAACCCCGAGACCACGGTGCAGGTGGGAGCGGAGCTGCGGCCGGTGCGGGCGCGGGTGGCCGATCCCGCGGAGCGGGCGCGACTGTGGCCGCGGGCGGTGGCCGCCTACCGCGGCTACGAGGGCTACCAGCGGCGCACCGGGCGCGAGATCCCGGTCGTCATCCTCGAGCCGCGCTGAGGGCGGGCCGGGACGCGCGGCGGCCGCGGCCCCGATCGCGGCCCCCGGAGCCCGCCCCCGGCCCCGGGACGAACCCGACTTCTTGTGTGCTATCCGGCGAAAAAGTCGGGTTCGTGCGCTCAGTGGCAGGCGTCGCCGGCGCAGTCGGCGAGCCGCTCGAGCTCGCGGGCGAGGCGCCTCTGAGTCGCCTTGAGGGAGGGACGGCCCGCGACGTTGCGGAGCTGGTGGGGGTCGCGGCGCAGGTCGTAGAGCTCGATCTCGCCGCCGTCGTGCTCGGCGTAGACCCAGCGCGACGTGCGCACCGCCTGGAAGCGGTCCTGGCGCCGCTCGAAGACCTCGAGCAGGACCGAGCGGCCCTTCGCCTCGGGCTTGTAGGCGCCGGTCAGCGGCAGGCCGTCGAGGGGGATGTCGGTCGGGGCCCCGGCGAGGCCGACGATCGTGCGCGCCAGATCGATGTTGACCACCGGCGCGTCCACCTTCTCCCCGCTGCGGATCTGGGGGCCCATGACCAGCAGCGGGACGCGCACCGACTCCTCGTAGAGCTTCGACTTGCCGGACGTGATCCGGTGCTGGCCGCGCAGGAAGCCGTTGTCGGAGGTGAAGATCAGCAGC
>CAZARJ010000461.1:0-1660 GCA_964487515.1 uncultured Conexibacteraceae bacterium
TTAACGACGGCGGGCCGGCGCTTGGCCGGCCCGGTGGATCCGTCGGGGAGGGGAGCGGTAGGAGAGGGGGTGCCCCTGGCTCAGTCCTCGAGCCTGATCGCCTCGAGATCGAGCTGCAGCTTGACCTTGTCGCCGACGACCGCGTTGCCGCTGCCGAGCGCCGCGTTGAACTTCATCTTGTAGTCCTTGCGCGAGAGCTTGCCGGTCGCCTCGAGCCCGAAGCGGTGCTCGCCCTCGGGGCCGATGTCGGCGCCCACGATCTCGGCCTCGAGCTCGACCTCGCGGGTGACGCCGTGGATCGTCAGGTTGCCGACGACCTTGATCGTCTCCTCGTCGAGGATCTCGAATCGGGTCGACTCGTAGGTCAGCTCCGGGTACTGCTCGGCGTCGAAGAAGTCGGCCGAGCGGAGGTGGTTGTCGCGGGTCTCCTCGCCGGTGTCGACCGAGGCGGCCTTGGCGGTCCCGTAGGCGCGCGACTCGGTGATGTCGTCGCCGATCTCGATCGTGCCGTCGAAGTCGCGGAACTCGCCGCGGACGGTGCTGACGCCCATGTGCTTGACCGCGAAGCCGAGCTTCGTGTGGGCGGGATCGAGCTTCCAGGTGCCGGCCGGGATCTTGACCGGGGGTGCAATGGTGTCCGTGCTCATCGTTTCTCCTCTCTTTCCGGCCGTTCGGCCGACGTAAGAATTGCTTGCTGGCGCAAAGATAACAGAAAGTAGTTGCGCGTGCAAGGAAATCGGCGCAGCGCTCCGGCCGGCGTGAGCTAAGGGGTCCGTCTTCGAGGCGAAGGGTCGATGCCGCGGCCTGGGGGCGGCCCGGGCGCGAGTGCGGGCTCGGATCGCGGCTGCTCCCTCTGATCGGGGAGTGGACGGCCGGGATCGAGCGGGGCCGCGGGCTACGCCGCCGCGGTCGCACCGGCCGAGGGCCGGCGCTCGCCCGTGCTCGATCGGATCAGGGAGCCGGTCACGGCGCGGGCTGCGCAGCCTCGCCGGTGGCGGCGCCGGCATCCGCGGTCGGCAGCGCGGCCGCGGTCCCGGCTTCTCCGGAGGCCTCCGGCGCTCCGGCTTCCCGTGCCGCAGCCTCCTCTTCCGCGGCGCGGGCGGCGCGATAGCGGGCCGCGGTGCGGCGGCGCCCCGGGATCGCGATCGGCGCCTTCGCGCGCACCTCGGCGAGCAGGCGGGCGGAGAGCTCGGCGGGCTGCTCGCCGGGATCGGTCTGCCCGGAGGCGGGCGGGAAGAACTCGACCCTGATCCGCGGGCGCTTGGGAAAGCGGACCACGTCCACGGTCCCCGCGACCGCCACGCAGAGCAGGCGCGCCTCGGGGACGGCGAGCGCCAGGCGCCCGGTGCCGCTGCGGGCCCGCAGCGTCCGGCCGCGCGAGCTCGTCCCCTCGGGGAAGACGCCGATGCAGGCGCCCTTGCGGAGCTGGTCGATCGCCGTGTCGAGCGCGTGCGCGTCGCCCTCGCCGCGGCGGATCGGCACCTGGCCCATCCCGTTCAGGATCGGGGCCAGCGGCTTGATGTTCCACAGCGACGCCTTCGCCAGCGCGCGGATCTGGCGCCGGTCGCGGACCGCCATCCCGATCGCCACCGGATCCCAGTAGCTGTCGTGGTTGCCGACCACCAGCACCGGCCCGCTGCGCGGCATGTGCTCGGCGCCG
>CAZARJ010000462.1:0-1660 GCA_964487515.1 uncultured Conexibacteraceae bacterium
TCGCGCGGCGCCCTGCTCGGCGACCGCATCCGCCTCTCCGACCACTTCCTCGACGCGGACGTGTTCATCCGCTCGATGGCGAGCCGCGGGGCGCTGGGCGGCCTCGCCGAGGCGGCCCTGCAGGCGGCGCTGCTGATGGACGCCGCGGGGTTCGACGACGTGCTCCTGGAGACGGTCGGCGTCGGGCAGGCGGAGATCGACATCGTCGACCACGCGGACACGGTCGTGCTGGCGCTGATGCCGGGCTCGGGGGACTCGATCCAGGCGCTCAAGGCGGGGGTGATGGAGATCCCGGACGTGATCGTCGTCAACAAGGCGGAGCACCCGTTGACCGACACGATGGTCCGCGAGGTGAAGACGGCGCTCTCGCTCGGGCCGCGCGGCGACTGGGAGGTCCCGATCCTGAAGACCGAGGCGGTGAAGGGGGAGGGGATGGACGACCTGCTCGCCGCGATCGACGAGCATCGCGCATACCTGGAGAAGAGCGGGGCGCTCGAGCAGCGGCGCGCCCACAACCTGCGCAACGAGGTGCTCGCCCTGGCCGCGGCCCGGGCGCGCCGCCGGCTCGAGGGCCTGATCGCGGGCGACGACGAGGTGGCGGCGCTGATCGATCGCGTCGAGCGTCGCGAGGTCGATCCGGCGACGGCCGCCGGGCTCCTGCTCGAGGCCGACGGCCGTGGCTGAAGGCGAGCTCGACCTGGAGCGGGCCCGGGAGCTGCTCGACGCGCGCCTCGACGCCCTCGACGGACCGGGCGCCGGCCGGGTCGAGAGCGTCCTGGTCGACGCGCGCGGCGGCGAGCCGACCTGGCTCTGCGTGCGCCGCGGGCGCCGGCGCGGGCGGACCGCGGTGCCCGCGGAGCTGGTCGCCGGCGGGGCGGGACGCGCGTGGACGCCGCTGGAGCGGGGGACGATCCGCTCCGCCCCGGTTCTGCTCCACGATCGCGGCCTGAGCGTTGGCGAGGAGCGCCGGCTCACTGACCATTACGGGATTCCGACCACCGTGGGCCGGCCCGCGGCGCTCGCGGACCGCGACTTCGCGGAGCCCGGGTCGGTACGGCCTCCGGGCAGTTCCGCTGGCCATGCAGCGGCTTAGCTGCTACCTTGCCTCGACGCGGGAACGTGGGATGGATGCCTGCCCGGAGGGAAGAAAAGGATGATCGCAGCCGAGCTGCGTGGGGGCAATAAACCAAGCTTGAACGAAGCACTCGGCTGGATCGGCTGGCGCGTCGACGACATCTTCGGCGCCGGAGTCGGCCGGCTCGACGATGTCTGGATCGACCCCGGGACGGGCGAGCCGCGCTGGCTGCTCGTCAACGCGGGGCGCTTCGGGGGCCGCAACACGCTGATCCCGTTCGACGACGCGACCGCCGGCACCGGCCACGTCTGGGTTCCCTACGAGCGCGAGATCGTGCTCGGGGCACCCGCCGTCGAACCCGGCGCGCCGCTCACCGATCAGGTCGAGAGCGAGCTTCACAGCCACTACACGATGCACGCCCGCTCGGCGGGCGCCGACTCCCGGGCCCGCACCGCGCCCGGGCAGCTCGGCGAGCTCCGCTACCGCGAGCCCGATCCCAGCGACGGGCTCGGCGCGCCGCCCGCCGGGGAGGCCGCTGTGCCGCCGGACGGCTCCGTGACGCCGGGCTCGGCCGCTCCGGCGCAG
>CAZARJ010000463.1:0-1660 GCA_964487515.1 uncultured Conexibacteraceae bacterium
CCGTCGTCGGCGCCGAGCATGCGGACGATCTCCTCGACCTGGCGGGCCCCCTCGACCGCTTCGACCGTGGCCACGGTCCCTTCCCCGGCGGCGTGCTTCTCGACCCGGAAGTGGCTCGTGGCGAGCGAGGCCACCTGGGGCAGGTGGGTGATGCAGATCACCTGGCGCTCATCGCCGAGGCGGCGTAGGCGCTCACCGACCCGGCGCGCCACCTTGCCGCCGACGCCGGCGTCGATCTCGTCGAAGACCACCGTCCCCGCCTCCCCCGCGGGACCGAGCCCGGCCAGGGCGAGCATCACGCGCGACAGCTCGCCGCCGGAGGCCGCCTCGCCGAGGGGCGCGATCGGCATCCCGGGGTTGGTCGCGACGCGCAGCTCCACCGCCTCGCGCCCGCTCGCCTCGGGGCCCAGGTGGGGGTGCAGCGCGACCTCCAGCCGCGCCCCGTCCATCGCCAGCTCCGCGAGCGCCCCGGCGACCTCGCGCTCGAGCTCGGGTGCGGCGGCCTCGCGGCCGGCGCTGAGCTCAGCCCCGAGCTCGTCACGACGGCGCTCGGCGGCCTCCAGCTCGGCGGCGAGCGCCGCGCCGCGCTCGTCGGCGCGCTCGAGACCGGCCAGCTCCTCGCGGCAGCGCTCGGCGTGCTCGAGCACCGCCTCGACGCTGCCGCCGTGCTTGCGCAGGAGCCGCTCGACCGCGGCGAGGCGCTCCTCGATCTCCTCCAGGCGCCCGGGGTCGCCGTCGATCCCCTCCAGGTAGGCGCGCAGCTCGCCGCCGAGGTCGGCGAGCTCGACCGCCAGCGCATCGACCCGCTCCGCGAGCGCCCGCGCCCCGGCGTCGACGCCGGCGGGTCGCTCCAGGGACCCGCTCGCCGCCGCGAGCAACCCGGCCGCGCCGTCCCCCTCCTCGCCGCCGGCGACGGCCATCAGCGCCGCCCCGGCGCCCTCGCGCAGGGCGGTCGCGTTGCGCAGCCGGTCGCGCTCGGCCAGCAGCTCCCGCTGCCCCTCGGGATCGGGCGCCGCCTCCTCGATCTCGGCGAGCTCGAAGCGCAGCAGGTCGATGTCGCGCTCCCGCGCCCCCTCCCGCGCGCGCAGCTCCTCAGCCTCCCGCGCGAGCGCGGCCGCGGCGGCGTGCGCCGCGCCGTACTCCGCCCGCAGGCGCAGGTGCCCGGGGCCGGCGAAGCCGTCCAGGATCTCCGCCTGCGCGGCGTTCAGGGTCAGCTTGCGGTGCTCGTGCTGGCCGAAGAAGGCGAGCAGCCGCCCGCCCAGCGCGCGCAGGTCCGCCGCCGACGCCGACCGCCCGCCGACGAACGCCGAAGAGCGCCCGCTGGCGGCGCTCACCCGCCGCGCCAGCACCACCTCCTCACCCGGCGGCAGCCGCTCGGCGAGCTCGGCCAGCCCCTCCTTCGCGCGCAGCTCCTCGCGCAGCCCCTCCGGCACCTCGAAGCTTCCCTCCACCCAGGCCTCGTCCGCCCCCGGCCGCACGATCCCGCTGCGCGGCCGCCCGCCCATCAACAGGTCGAGGGAGTGCGCGAGCACCGTCTTGCCGGCGCCCGTCTCCCCGGTGATCGCGTTCAGCCCCGCCCCGAAGCGCAGCTCCGCGCGCTCGATCAGCAGCAGGTTCTCGATCCTCAGCTCGCGCAGCATCGCCCCCATGAGTACCAGCG
>CAZARJ010000464.1:0-1659 GCA_964487515.1 uncultured Conexibacteraceae bacterium
CCCATGCCGCGGTTCGCGAAGACGTCCCAGATCCGCGCCGCGTTGTCGATGCCGCCGTCGACGACGTCCGCCTGCAGGATCGCGTTGCGCATGTCGAGGAAGCTGGGAGCCGGCGGTGACAGCTCCAGCGCGCGGGTGATCAGGCTGCGGGCCTGCTCGAGCCCCGTCGCCGCACCCAGATCGGCGCGCAGCCGCCGCCGCAGATCCCAGAGCGTCTGCGCCCAGATCTCCCCGTCGGCGTGCACCTCGGGCTTGCCGCGCACCTCGCCCATGTCGGCGAGCGTGTAGCCGCCCTCATGGCCGGTCTCGCCGCCGGGACAGGCGGCCGCCTGCGCGCCGACCGTGCAGTCGATGCCCTCCGAGCGCAGCGCGAACGGGACCCCGCCCATCACGTAATCGCCCATCGCCAGCTCTCCCTCGGCGGCGCCGTCGGGCTTCTCGAGGCCCTGCCCCTCCAGGTAGTCCAGCGCGTACCAGTCGCTCCACCCCTCCCCCATCGCGCCCGCCTGGAAGCCGCGCAGGCCCTGGTTACCGTTCGCGTCCCGGACCAGGCGGCCGGAGAGCCCATGCGTGTACTCGTGGTAGACGACGGACGCGTCGTCGCCGCCGTTGGTGAGCGGGCGCGGGCCTTGCATCCAGTCTTCAGGATCGAGGAACAGGTACATCTGCATTCGCGGCGGCCCCGACGGCGGCGTGCTCATGCTCGCGTTGTTGAGATGGTCGCCGTCGGGCGTGCCGGGGATCCCGCCCGCCGCCTGGCCGGTATCGGCGCCGTCGAGCACCTCGGCCTGCACCGCGTCGGGCCCCTCGAAGCCCCCGGCCGCCGCCGTGAATCCGAACGGGGCCGCTTCGAGCCAGTCGTGGAAGTGGTTCACGAACCAGTAGACCTGGGTCGCGTTCTGGCGCAGGTTGTCGCGCCAGCCGTAGCCGAACGCAGCATCACGATGCGCGACCTCCCCGTTCTCCAGGACCTCGTCCCAGTTCGTGACGACTCCCCACGAGCACTGCGGGAAGAGGGCGTCGCAGCCGGACTGGAATTCGGGCGACAGATGCAGGTTCGGCTGGAACGCGTAGCGCCAGCCCGAGGCCTCGCTGGGCGGGATCTCACCGCACTCAGGGCATTCGGCGAAGGGCGTGTCCGGCTGGTCGTCATCGTCGACGTCGCTGTAGACGTGCGCGTTGTCGCCCTCGAGCCGGTCGCCGCGCGTGCCCCAGGAGGAGGGAAAGGCGATCGCCTGCTGCGTCCCGGCGCCGCTGCCGCACCCCGAGCAGAGGTTCCCGATTCCCGGCGCGTAGGGCCACACGTCGCCGACCGCGAAGTCGACCGTGTTCTCGCGCAGCAGCACCTCGCCGCTGTTCGCGTCGACGACGTAGTCGTAGATCTCGGTGGAGGAGACCTCGGCCAGCACGCGCCAGGCGAGGGTGAGCCTGCCGGGAGCCTCCGGGAAGAGCATCAGCCGCGCGCTGTCGCCGCCGGCGAAGCGAGTCCGCTGCTCGGGACCGGCCGACCGCTCCCGGATGCGCGCGGGCGGAGCGTCCGCGCCGGCATCGTCGAGAGCCCGCCCGAGCGCGCGCCGCGGCCCGAGCTCGGCCTCGAGCGCCCGCGTCGCGCTCGCCGGGTCCCCGATGGGCGCCCCCATCACGTTGATCAGCCGACCG
>CAZARJ010000465.1:0-1656 GCA_964487515.1 uncultured Conexibacteraceae bacterium
TCGTCCATCGCCGGCAGGTCGTCGTGGATCAGCGAGTAGGTGTGGATCAGCTCGAGCGCGGCTGCGGTGGGCAGCAGCGAGCGGGGCTCGAGCCCGAGCGCGCGCCCCGTCGCCAGGCAGAGCACCGGGCGGATCCGCTTGCCGCCGGCGAGCAGCGAGTAGCGCATCGCCTCGCCGAGCGCGTCGGTCTCCGGGCGCCCCGAGAAGGCCCGCTCGCGCAGGTAGTCCTCGACGAGCCGGCGCAGGTCGTCCGGGTAGCCGGTCGGCATCGCTCAGCCGTTCTCGGCGCCGTGCTCGGCCGCCTCGCGCGCCGCCTCGGCGGCCACGCTCCCGGCCTGCGCCGCGATCTCGGCCGCCTCCCGGGCGAGCTCGACCGCTTTCGCATCCGGCGTCCCGGCGTCCTCGAGCAGCGCCGCGATCTCGTCCAGGCGAGCGGCGGCCTCGCGCAGCCGCCCGATCCCCCCCACCTCCGCACTCACGCGCGCGCCTCCTCGACCGCCCTCTGCTCGGCGGCGATCGCGGCCAGGATCCCGTTCACGAAGCCCGGCGCCTCCGCCCCGCAGTAGCGGCGCGCCAGGTTGACGGCCTCGTCGATCGCGACGGCCGCGGGCGCTTCGTCCGAGTCGCGGATCTCAAACACGGCGACGCGCATGATCGCCCGCTCCAGAGGGGCGATCCGGTCGATCGACCAGCCGTGCGCGTGGGCGCCGATCGCCGCGTCGATCTCGGCGAGCCGGTCGTCGACCCCGCCCGCAAGCGCCTGCGTGAAGGGCTTGCTGCCGGCGAGCAGCTCATCGAGCGGCCTGCCGGTCACATCGCGCTGGTAGATCGCGAAGGCGGCGTCGCGGCGCTGGTCGGATCGGCGCATGGCCTGGAGACTACGGGGCGGGCCAGCCGCCCGAGGTGAGGCCGGGCACCCGGGCGGATCACACCGCCGCAGAGCCTCAGGGCCCGGCCCTCAGCCCGCCCGGCGCGCGCGCTCGAGCTCGCTCAGCGACGATGCGCCCCGCTCGCCCGAGGGGCCCCGCATCAGCACCTGGCTGGCGCTGTTGCCACCGATGGCCGTACCCACCCAGGTGCAGTCGTGACCGCCCCGGTTTGCATTCCAGGCCCAGTCGATGCTGGTGACCTCGCCTGCGGCGGGAACCGCGAACACGATCTGGCCCGTCGACCAGCCGACGTTGACGGCGCCGTTGGTCGTCTGCGTGAACCCGTCCGGCGAGTAGATGTCCAGCTCATCCCCCACCGGCATCAACCCGTACGAGTTGTTTCTCGCCGTGCCGGTCGCGGTGCCGCCCGCGCCGCCCTGGCTGATCGATGTAAAGGAGATCAGCGCGCCGGGCGCGGACGATTTCGCCTTCACCGTGAGCCCGTTGTCGGCGCCGGCCTCGCAGCTCGCCGTCAGCGTCAGGCTGCCGAACGTGAGCACGTTCTCATCCGTGCTGCCGTCGTTCGCCTCGTAGACGAACGTCCTCGCCTCGAGCCCGTTGAGAGCCTGTGCGTCGACCGCGACATCGGCCTGGCGGGCCCTGCGGACCTTGCCCAGCGACGACTCCTTGATCTGCGGGCCCTTGAGGGCATTCCGCTTCACCTGCTTGGCCGTCAGCGTCTTGTTCTTCAGCCGGTTGGCGTCGACGGAGTTCTTCTTGATGTCGC
>CAZARJ010000466.1:0-1645 GCA_964487515.1 uncultured Conexibacteraceae bacterium
GCCAACCACGAGAGCAGCCGCCGGCGCCTGCTGCGCTCGATCACCAAGCACCCGCGCTGGGGCGACTTCGGGATCTCCGAGCAGGAGCTGCGCGCCCGCGCGAAGGCGGTCAAGCCGCTGACCGCGAGCGGCATCATCCGCAGCTTCTACGAGCTCTACGCCGAGGGTCAGGGCAAGGGCCGCTGGGGCGACAAGACCCCGCGCTACATGCGGGCCATGCCGCGCATCGAGCGCGCCCTGCCGGAGGCCCGCTTCGTGCACCTGATCCGCGACGGGCGCGACGTGGCGCTGTCGCAGCGCGAGCGGGCGCTCGAGGACGATCAGGTCCCGATCGCCGAGCTGGCCGAGCGCTGGCGGCGGCGGATCATCGCGGCGCGCGAGGGCTCGAAGGACCTGCGCGGCTACCTCGAGCTGCGCTACGAAGACCTTGTCTCCGACACGCCGGGCACGCTGCGGCGGGTCTGCGAGCTGATCGAGCTGCCGTACGAGGCGCGGATGCTCGACTACCACCAGCGCGCGGCCGACCGCCTGGCCGAGATGGACCGCGACCTCGACAACTCCGACGAGGGCCCGGTCCGCACCGGCCCGGAGCGACTCGCCGGCCACGCGCTCACGACCGAGCCGCCGACCACCGAGCGCAGCGGCCGCTGGCGCAGCGAGATGGAGCCCGCCGACGTGGCGGCGTTCGAGTCGATCGCCGGCCCGCTGCTCGCGGACCTGGGATACGAGCTGGCCGGCGAGGCGGCGCCCGCCGGGGAGCGCCGGCCGTGAAGCTGCCCTCCCCGCTGCGCCGCTCGCGCAAGCCCGCCGGGCCGCCGGTGCCGTTCATCGTCGGCGTCACCCGCTCCGGGACGACGCTGCTGCGGCTGATGCTCGACGCGCACCCCGACCTCGCGATCCCGCCCGAGACGCACTTCGTCCCGCAGCTGATCAAGACGACGCGCAAGCGCGGGACGAGCTGCGACGAGGCGCACGGAGTGGTCACCGGCCACCGCCAGTGGGGCGACTTCAACCTCGACTCGGCCGAGCTGCTGCGCCGCTACTGCGCCCTGGACGACATCAACCCCGAGACCACGATCCGCGCCTTCTTCGAGCTCTACGCCGAGCGCGAGGGCAAGCCGCGCTGGGGCGACAAGACCCCCAACTACGTGAAGCGGATGAAGCAGATCGAGCGCTGGATCCCCGAGGCCCGGTTCATCCACATGATCCGCGACGGCCGCGACGCCGCCCTCTCGCGCTTCAAGCGCATCCTCAAGGACCCGCCGCCGATGGAGACGGTCGCGCAGCGCTGGGTGCGCAAGATCGAGGGCGCCCGCGCCGACGGGGCCGACCTCGCCTACATGGAGGTCCAGTACGAGGAGCTGGTGCGCGACGCCGAGGGGCAGCTGCGCCGCGTGGCCGATTTCCTCGAGCTGCCCTGGGACGACGCGATGCTGCGCTACTACGAGCGCGCCGAGGAGCGGCTCGAGGAGATGCACCGCGACCTGCCCGGCGCCGACGGCAAGCCGCTGCGCCCCGCCGACCACCGCAAGGAGGCGCACCTGCTGACCTCCAAGCCGCCCGACCCGAGCCGGCTGGCGCGCTGGAAGCAGGACATGCCGCCCGCCGACGTGGCGGCCTTCGAGCGCGTCGCCGCGCCGCTGCT
>CAZARJ010000467.1:0-1644 GCA_964487515.1 uncultured Conexibacteraceae bacterium
CCGCGGCCCCGAGCCGGGGCCTGACCCGGAGCCGGATCCCGGGCGCGGGGGGCGGGGCGCTCTCGCCGGGCTCCGCGCCGCCGGCGTCCTCGGCCCGGTCTGCGCCTCGCTGATCGGCGCGGCGTTCTTCGGCCTGGTCGACTTCACCGTCCCGCTCGACCTCGACCGCCGGCTCGGGACCGCGGCGACCGCGATCGGCCTGCTCTTCGCCGGCGTCGCCCTGCTCGATGCGATCACCTCGCCGATCGCAGGCGCCGCCGGGGACCGGTACGGCCGCGCCCCGATCGTCCGCTCCGGCGCCTTCGTGCTGGTCGCCGCCGGCGTGCTTCTGATCGTCCTGCCCGGGCTGGCCGGAGCGAGCCTCGCGCTGGCCGCCTTCGGGATCGGCCAGGCGCTGCTCTTCGCCGGCACGGTGCCCTGGCTGGACGAGGTCTTCGGCGCCGTGCGGCGCGGGCTCGCCTACGGCGGCCTGAACCTGATCTACGCGATCGGCTACACGATCGGGCCGCTGCTCGGTGGCTGGGTCCTCGAGGCCGCGGGCGCCGACGTCGTCTACGCGCTGATCATCGTCGGAGCGCTGGGCCTGATCGTCGCGATTCACCGCACTCCGGCCCCGGCCGCCGCGCCGGCCGAGCCCGTCGCCTGAGGCGGCCTGGGCGAGCCCGACGGGCCGATGCTGTACAAAGCACGTTGCGGCCAGGGAGGGACCGCGACGCACAGCTCCGATGATTCGCTCCCGCCCGCCAATCGCCCTTCCGATCCTGCTGGCCGCCGCCCTGGCCCTGATCGCCGCGCTGCTGCTCGCCGCCCCGCGGGGCGCTCCGCTGATCGGCCCCGAGAGCGCCGCTGCGGCGGCCTGCAAGGGCGCCGACCGGGCTCCGCGAAAGATGCGCCAGCGGCGCGCCCAGCGGCTCATCCTCTGCCTGGTCAACCGGAAGCGCCGCAAGGAGGGCATGCGACGCCTGCGCCCGAAGCGCAAGCTCGCCAAGGCGGCCCGCCGCCACAGCCGCCGGATGGTCCGGACGGGTTGCTTCTCACACACCTGCCCGGGCGAGCGCGACCTGGTCGGGCGCGCGCACCGGTCGGGCTATCTGCCCTGCAACTGCGGCTGGAAGCTCGGCGAGACGATCGCGTGGGGCCCGGGCCGCAGGGGCTCTCCGCGGCGGATCTTCAAGTCGTGGATGAGCAGCTCCGGCCATCGTGCCCAGCTCCTCGACCGCGGCTACCGCCACGCGGGCGTCGGCGTCCGCTGGGGCGCCCCGGGCAGCAAGGGCGCCCGGGCCGGCGTCTACACGGTCGATCTCGGCGCCAAGCGCTAGCGGAGCCCGCTCGTCGCCCTGCCCGCGGGGAGCTGGCAGCGAAAGTGGCCCTGAGAGGGCATCTATCGCTGCCAGCTCGGCGCCCGCGGCCCGGTATCGTCGGCCTACGCGCGGGCGTGGTGTAACGGTTGCACAAGAGCCTTCCAAGCTCTCAGTGCCGGTTCGAGTCCGGTCGCCCGCTTCCCATCCCCGGGGCCGCGCGCCCGCCCGGCCCGCGCCCGAGCCGCCCGTGCGGCATGATTGGAAACCGACGGGGCGTGGCGCAGCCTGGTAGCGCATTCGACTGGGGGTCGAAAGGTCGCTGGTTCAAATCCAGTCGCCCCGA
>CAZARJ010000468.1:0-1641 GCA_964487515.1 uncultured Conexibacteraceae bacterium
CGCCTGGGTCGGCGGCGGGGCGGTGCGCGACGCGGCGCGGGGCGAGCCCGTGACCGATCTCGTCAGCGCCCTCGCCGGGGACGCGGGCGCCGCGGCGAAGCGGATCGCCCGGGCCGCGGGCGGTCACGCATTCGAGCTCTCGAGCGCCTTTCCGGCCTGGCGCGTGGTCGGGGACGGCTGGCATCTGGACCTGGCGGAGCTGCGGGCGCCGACGATCGCCGCAGACCTGCGCCTGCGCGACTTCACGATCAACGCGATCGCCGTCCCGCTGACCGCTGCGAATCCGCCCCGGCCGCTCGATCCGCTCGGGGGCCTCGACGATCTGCGCGCGGGGCGGCTGCGCGCCTGCTCGCCGCGGAGCTTCGCCGACGATCCGCTGCGCATCCTGCGGGCGGCCAGGATCGCGTCCGGGCTCGGGCTGGAGATCGACCCCGCCACCGTCGAACTCGCGCGCGCGGCCGCCGGGCGGGCGGCGGAGCCGGCGGGCGAGCGCCAGTTCGCCGAGCTCGCGGCGCTGATCGCGGGCCCCCGGCCGCTCGCCGGCCTGGAGCTGCTCGAGCGCCTCGGGGCGACGCCGGTCGTGCTGCCCGAGCTGGCGGCGCTCCGGGGCGTCGGGCAGAGCGCCAACCATCACCTCGACGCGCACGACCACACGCTCGAGGTGCTCGCCCGCACACTGGCGATCGAAGCGGACCCGGGCAGCTACTGCGGCGCGGCCGCCGGACAGGTCGTGGAGCTGCTCGGCCGGCCTCTCGCCGCCGGGCTCTCGCGGCGCGACGGGCTGCGGTTCGCGGCGCTTCTGCACGACATCGGAAAGCCCGCCACGCGGACCGAGCGCGACGGCTGGGTGAGCTTCGCCGGCCACGACCGGGTCGGCGCCGAGCAGGTCCGCGCGCTCTGCCGTCGCCTGCGCACCCCGCGCCGCTTCGCCGAGCACGTGGCGCGGATCACGCGGGACCACCTCGTGCTCGGCTTCCTGGTCCGCGAGCGGCCGCTGCCCCCGCGACGGGTGTTCGAGTACCTGGAGCGCACCGGCCCGCAGGCCGTCGACACGACCCTGCTCACGATCGCCGACCGCCTCTCATCCCGCGGGGAGGGAGTGCCCGAGGAGGCGATCGAGGGCCACCTCGAGCTCGCGGCCGAGCTGCTCGCGGTGGCCGCGCGGCGGGAGATCGAGGGCGAGCCCCCGCCGCTGCTGGGCGGCGCCGAGATCGCGCGCGAGGCGGGGATCGAGCCCGGGCCGGAGCTGGGCGCCGCGATCGCCGAGCTGCGGGCGGCGCGCTTCGCCGGCGAGGTGTCCGATCGGGAGGGCGCGATCCGGCATCTGCGCGCCTGGCGCGCGTCCCGATAGCCTGGGCGGCGCGATGGCGGCCCCGGACCCCGACTGCATCTTCTGCGCGATCGCGGCCGGAGAGGCGCCGGCCGAGATCGTCGACTCCGACGAGCACACCGTGACCCTGATGGACATCAATCCCGCGACGCGCGGGCACGCCCTGGTGATCCCCCGCGCCCACAGCGAGGACCTGCTCTCGATCGGCGAGGACGACCTCTGCCACACGGCGGTGGCGGCCCAGCGGATCGCCCGCCGGATGGAGGCGAGCCTGAAGCCGGACGGCTTCAACCTGCTCAACGCGACCCGCG
>CAZARJ010000469.1:0-1635 GCA_964487515.1 uncultured Conexibacteraceae bacterium
CGGGCGCCCGCGGCCGAGGAGGCGCTCGCGGCGGGCGCCGAGCCCGCGCGGGTGGCGGAGCTGGCCGTCGAGGGCGTCGGCGACGGGCACCGGCAGGCGCTCGCCGCCGAGCTCGTCCGCGAGGCCGTGGAGAGGACGCTGGCATGAGGGTGCGGATCGAGATCAACGGCGAGCTCTACGAGGACGAGGTCGAGCCGCGGACCCTGCTCTCCGACTTCATCCGCCACCAGGCCGGGCTGCACGGCACCCGGGTCGGCTGCGAGCACGGCGTCTGCGGCGCCTGCACCGTGCAGCTCGACGAGCAGCCGGTGCGCTCCTGCCTGATGCTCGCCGTGCAGGCCGACGGGCGCTCGCTGCGCACCGTCGAGGGGCTCGCCGACGGGGAGGAGCTGCATCCCCTGCAGCGCGCCTTCCACGAGACGCACGCCCTGCAGTGCGGCTTCTGCACCTCGGGCTTTCTGATGTCGCTGGAGCCGTTCGTGCGCGACAACGCGGAGCCGAGCGAGCGCGAGATCCGCGAGGCCCTGGCCGGGAACATCTGCCGCTGCACCGGCTACGCGGCGATGGTCGAGGCCGTCGCCCGGGCGGCCGCGGAGATGCACGCCGGGGAGGCCGGCCCCGGGGAGTCGCGGGGCGGCGATCCGGCGCCCCCGGAGTGAGCTTCCCGGCCCGCTGAGCAGGCCCCGGAGCCCGCTCGCCGGGGGTGAACCCGGCGGCTCGGTTGTGTGGTACGCTTGCAAACGATTGCAGTAGGCGGTGATTTGGCTGGGGAGCAAATCTCGCACACGATTGCAATCGGGATGAGCGCTGCCGCCGGGTGCGGTGGGGGTCGCTCAATGCGACAAGGGATTGGAGAGAGATGGACCCGACCGTGAGACTGGACGCCGAGGCGGAGCTGGAGAAGGCCCTGGGCCGCACCCCGAAGCCGCCGGAGGACGAGCGCGCCGGACGCCTGCGCCGCATCCGCGAGGGCCTCGAGGCCGAGGGCCTGGACGGGCTGCTCGTCTACGGCTCCGCGGGCACCAACGGGGAGCCGGTGCGCTTCCTCTCCGGCTACGTGAACGTATTTCCGGAGGCCGCGGCGGCGCTGATCGTCCCGCGCGACGGGGAGCCGGTGCTGCTGATCGACCAGGCCTGGCACCTCGAGGAGGCGCGGCGGATGTCCTGGATCGGGGACGTGCGCGGCATGCCGGGCGTGAACGCCCCCGTCGACGGGCTCGTCGACGCGCTCGCCGGGACGCTCGCGGACGCGCTGCGCAGCGCCGGGCTGAGCAGCGGCCGGCTCGGCATCTTCGGCGGCGCCACGCCGGTCGCCTTCGCCGACGCGCTGGCGCGCGCGATGCCCGAGCTCGAGCGGGCGCCGGGCGAGCGGGTCTGGGCGGAGCTGGTCGCCGCCCCGAGCGCCTACGACCTGGAGATGATCCGCAGGACCGCGGCGATCGCCGACGCCGGCTTCGCGGCCGCGCGCGAGGCCGCCGGCGCAGGCGTGGCCGAGCACGAGGTATGCATGGCGGCGCTCGACGAGATGGCGTCGCTGGGAGCCGAGTTCCTGCACGGCAGCGGCACCTCCACGCACATCAACATCGGCTCGTTCAGCGAGGTGATCTCGAACGTGCGGCCGTTCCTCTACACGAC
>CAZARJ010000470.1:0-1632 GCA_964487515.1 uncultured Conexibacteraceae bacterium
TCGGGGTCACCCTCGATCAGGCCGACCGGATCGACGCCTACGAGGAGTCGCACCCGCCCCGCGGCCTGGCGACGACGGCGCTCTAGATTCGGCGGCCCCGGGCCGCGCAAAAGGAGCGAGCGACACGTTCGGGGCGCTCGCGACACTTATATCGCGATGACGGATGAGAGCTCCGCAGCGAAGTTGCGCAGATCCCGCAACGAACCGGAGGTGTTCGCCGATTTCTACCGGCAGCACTTCGATCAGGTGCTCCGCTTTCTGACCCGGCGCTCCTATGACGCCGAGGTCGGGCTTGATCTCACCGCCGAGACGTTTGCCCAGGCATTTTCAGGCAGGCATCGATTCCGCGGACGGACTCAAGAACAGGCTGAAGCCTGGCTCTTTCAAATCGCGCGACGCCAATTCAACCGGTACGTGCGACGAGGAAAGCTCGAGACGAAGGCGATCAGGCGCCTCGGTGAGAATCGGCCAAATCCGGGCCTCTACGATCGGGCTCGTTACGGACAGGTTGGCTCCCGCTGCTAGGCCAGTCCGTGAACTACGCGAACGCAACTTTCGATCAGGGCGACAGGATCGACTCCTACGAGGAGTGGCACCCCGCCCGCGGCCTGGCGACGACGGCGCTCTAGGCGCCGTCGCCGCCGCGGCTGCTCGCGTTCGACCCGGGCTCAGCCGTTCAGGAACTTGCCGAGCGCGCCGCCGGCGCCACCGCCGCCTTCGCTTCCGCTGCCTCCTTGGGCCGTCCCTGCGACGCGGCCCTCGGAGGGCTGGATCAGGACCCATCCGGTGCCCGAGAAGCTCATCTGGAACGTCTCCCCGGAGCCGCGGCCGATCAGCGTCTTCAAGTTGACGTCGGCCTTCACCGAGGTGCTCAGGCCCTCCGACCAGGTGATCGCGGCCTGCGGATCGGCGAAGGTCTGGGTCGATCCGTCCAGCTCGAGCAGGACCGGGGGGCCGTCGGAGACGAGGGCGACGTAGCCCGATCCCTTCAGCTCCATGTTGTAGAGGCCGCCGCCGAGCATGCCCGAGACGCCTTCGACCCGCTTGATGTCCCAGTCGATGCCGGCGTCGAAGGCGAGCACGTTCGCGCCATTGGCCGTGATCGCCTCGCCGTCGAGCTTCAGTAGCTGGATGTCCTGGCCGAGGTCCGCCAGGTAGACCTCGCCGCTGCCCGATACCTTCATCAGGTCCGTGCCCTCGCCGGTCACGGCCTTCTTCACCAGCCGCGACATCCCGCCGCTGCCGGCGTGCTCGAAGTTGACGTCGCCCCGGTAGGCGACCATCGAGCCAAGCTTGGACTGAACCGTGGCCTCTGAGAGCTCGACCCTGAGCAACTTCGAGTTCTGGAGCGCGAAGGGCTCCCCAGCTGCGGTTTCCTCGAGTCCGGCGAGAGATTGAGAGAGTGTCATCCGTGTCCTTTCTCCTGCGGTTGGTGGAAGCCGGCGGCACGATAGTGACGCCGGCCGTCGCGGACGCCGGTTGGCCAACGGAGCGTGCCGAACGACGCGTGGGGGTGCCCGCCGGCACGGCGGCGCCTCGCGGCGATAGGGTCCGGCGCGAATGGCCGGCGCGGAGAGCAAGCAGCGGATCGTGGTCCTGCCCGGGGATGGGATCGGGCCGGAGATCATCGGG
>CAZARJ010000471.1:0-1631 GCA_964487515.1 uncultured Conexibacteraceae bacterium
ACCAGCTCGGCCCCCTCCGGCAGGTAGTCGCCCGGCAGGTAGGGGTAGTAGGAGAAGACCGAGGCGCCGGCGACGAGGATCAGGTCGTGGGCGGCCAGGGCCTCGCTGACGGGCGCGATCGCCGGGGGCAGGATGCCCTGGAAGGCTGGATGAGACTCGGGGAAGCCGATCCGGCTGCCACCCGGGGCCGGGATCGCCCAGACATGCATGCGCGCCTGCTCGGCCAGCGCGATGGCCGCCTCCCAACCGCCGGAGGCGTCGATGTCCGGGCCCGCGACGAGGACTGGCGAGCGCGCTTCGGCGATCCGCCGCGCCAGATCGGTGAGCGCCGCCGCGGTGGGAGCCGCGCGTCCGTCGACCCGGCGTGCGGCGACCGCCCCCGCCTCGGCGTCGCCGATCTCCTCCCCCCAGTCGTCCATCGGGATCGAGACGAAGGCGGGACCGCGCGGGGCGAGGCCGGCGGTGTGGATCGCGCGCCCGATCGCGTGCGGCACGTCGGCCGCGCGAGCCGGCTCGGCCGACCACTTGACGTAGGGCTCGGGGACGCGGGTCGCGTCCCGGTTGGTCAGGTTCGCCTCGATGCCGATCATCGGCCGCACCTGCTGGCCCGCGGTGACGAGCAGCGGGGAGTGGTTGGCGTGCGCGTTGAACAGCGCGCCGACCGCGTTGCCGACCCCGGGCGCCGTGTGCAGGTTGACGTGGCCGACCGACCCCGACGCCTGCGCGTAGCCGTCCGCCATCCCGACCGCGACCGCCTCCTGCAGGCCGAGCACGTAGCGGAAGTCGTCGGGGAAGTCGGCGAGCATCGGCAGCTCGGTCGAGCCCGGGTTGCCGAACATCGTCGTCATCCCGTGCGCGCGCAGCAGCTCGTAGGTGGCCTCGCGGACGGTGCTCATCGGAGCTCTGACCCTACCGCCTGACCCGCGCCCGCCACGCCGGGGCCAGCTCCGCACCACCGTCACGCTCGGGCCGGCTCCGGGGTCCACCCAGAGCGCTCCCGCGTGGCTGCCCGTGAAAGCCGGGGGACGTCCACCACCCGCCACTGGGGTTACCTACGTCGGATTACCGACGTAGCGATCCCCGGTGGCCGGGCCGAGCGGGGCCGACGGGCCGAGAACCTCCGGGCGTTCGCATTTCGGCGCGAAGATCTCACAGGATTGGCACAGGCAGCGCACCAAATGTGTGCTTGTAGCTGTCAGGGTCGACCCGTGCCAGTTCCCGGCGGACCGAACGGCGATCAATCCCCTCGCAACGAGCGCCCGGCCGCGCGAGTCGCGGCGATCGCTGCTCGCCAGCATGGGATCGCGACCCGGGCACAGCTGATCGACGCCGGAATGAGCTCGGCGACGATCGCCGACTGGACGCGGGCCGGGCATCTGCATCGCGTCCACCGCTCCGTCTACTCCGTCGGTCATGGAGGCGTCGGCCCGCAGGCGAGATGGATGGCGGCGGTCCTGGCCTGCGGGCCCGGGGCGGCGCTCAGCCACGAGAGCGCGGCCCGCCTCCTCGGGCTCAGCAGCCGTGATCCCGGAGCGGTCCACGTGTCCATCCCGCACCGGCGGAGGAGCTCACCGGGCGCGATCGTCGTCCACCGGCCGCGGCGCCTGGAAGCGGCCGACGTCTGCGTCCGC
>CAZARJ010000472.1:0-1620 GCA_964487515.1 uncultured Conexibacteraceae bacterium
CCCGGGAGCGACCCGAAAGCTACTTGCTCGCCCAGCGGAATGCAACGTGGAACCGGCGTCCGCAAGGCCCGGCCCCGGGCGGTCGGGGGCCCCCGGCCCGGGCGGGGCCGCGGCGACGGTGCGCGCGGCTTCCGCCGTGTCGCTTATATAGAGCGCGATCGCGAGCGGCGATAGCGGCCCGGGCCGGGTTCTCCGGTGCCCGGGCTCGGGGGACGGCTGGCGGCTGACGCGCTCCACGACAGGGGTGATCGGCAGCCCGCCGTCCGCCCTTGAAGGCTGGTCGGGCGCTCGCACGGGCGGCACGCATCGGCTACCGTGCGGGCATGAGCGAGCGCGCCGGCGGGCGGCGATGAGCGAGGCCGAAGGCATCAGGGCACGGGGCGAGGAGGCGCTCGGCGAGATCGCCCGCGCGGTGCTCGAGAACCCGCTCTTCGGCGACGCCCTAGGGAAGGCCCTGAGCGTCAGCGAGCGCGCCGCGAGCGCTCAGCGCGCGGCCCTCGGGGCGCTCGACCTGTCGAGCGCCGGGGACGTGGAGCGGCTCAACCGCCGCGTGCGGGCTCTCTCGGAGCGTCTCGAGGCGCTCGAGGACGAGCTCGACCGGGCGCGCCGCGAGCTGCGCGAGGCCCGGGCGTCCGGCGCCGCGAGCCAGAGCAAGGACTGAACCTCAACCTCAGCTTTAGGGTGCGGGAGCGGTCGCGAACGCCGACGCGGCCGCGTCGGCGAGGCGCAGCTGGGCGGCCTCCAGCGGATCGTCCTCGAGGTGCCGGCCGTCCGCCGAGGCGACGGTGAGGGCCGCCGCCGCCGCGACCCCGGCTTCCCGCGCCGCCCACAGGACGGCCGCGGACTGCAGGTCCCGTACAGTCGCCGCGGGACCCCCGGGGGCATGTCCGCCGCCGGCGAGCAGGTCGGCGCTGGCGACGACCGCCGCCGGGACGCGGCTCGCGGTGCGCAGGGCGGCGCTGAGCTCCGGATCCGGGAGCACCGGCTCCCCGGCCGGCGCGCCCAGGGCGACGCTGGTCCCGTCGCCGGCGAGCGCGGCCTCCACGACGAGGCCGGTGCCCAGCGCCGGCTCGGGCCCGGGGGCCAGGCAGGTCCCGATCCGGATCAGGCGACGGGCGCCGAGCTCGAGCAGCTCGGCCAGCACCGCCGCGGCGCTGGGCCCGCCAATCCCGGTCGCCTGCACGGTGAGCTCCGCGCCCGCGGGGGTGACGCCGTGATAGCCCCAGAGGCCGCGGTTGTGGTTGCTCATCACCGGCTGCACGAGGACCCGCTGCGCGATCGCCAGCGCGCGCGCCGGATCGCCGCAGAGCAGGGCGTCGGGCGCCGTCGGGGCCATCGGTCGCAGATACAGCGGCACAGCCGCCGGGACGATAGCCCGCGCCACCCGGCGGGGAGCCCGCCGATCGGCGGGCGGCCAATAAGCTAGACCGATGCCTGTGCCGGACCCAGAGGAGCGGAAGCGCGCGCGTGAGAGCGCGCCCGAGGGGGGCGCCGGACCGGCCCCCGTGGAGGCGGTCGGCGAGGCGCTGCGCGCCGCCGTCGAGCGGACTCTGGCGGCGACCGCCGGCCCGGCGGGCGAGACGCGGGGGCGCGCCCAGGCCCTGCTCGACGACGTGGTGC
>CAZARJ010000473.1:0-1613 GCA_964487515.1 uncultured Conexibacteraceae bacterium
AGCAGGTGCTCGTAGTCGGGCACCGAGTGCAGGCGGTCGAAGGGGTGGGGGACGTAGACGAGCCCGCCCTGGCGCCGGATCTCGGCGACCGTCTCCGCCATCGTCATCCCGCGCTCGATCCGCTCCTCGAGGAAGAGGCCGATCACCTCCCCCTGCTCGGCGGTCTTCACCTCCTCCCCCACGATCACCTTGATCCCGCCGTCGCGCTCGGCCAGCTCGCGCGCGGCGAGGGCGCCGGAGATCTCGTTGTGGTCGGTGATCGCGATCGCTCCGAGGCCCCGGTCCTTGGCCGTCTCCAGCAGCACCTCGACCGGCGTCGCGCAGTCGTTGGAGTGGTCGGTGTGCATGTGCAGGTCGCAGTCGATCGTCGGCCGCTCGGCGATCCGCCGGCGCAGGGCCGGGTTGCCGGCCGGGTCGTGGCGGCGGCCGAGCGGGCCGGCGTAGAGGCGCTCGAGCTCGTCGGCGACGTCGACCGCGGTGCGCGCGGCCGGACGGCCCGCGGCGGCGAGGCGCTCGCGCAGGCGCGGCTCGGCGATCAGCCGCTCGAGCTGGCCGGCAAGGGTGATCGCGTCGCCGGGCGGGAAGGCGAGGCCGCGCTCGCCGGCCTCGGGGTCCACGAGCTCGTCGTAGGAGGGGATCTGGGAGACGACGGGCACCGCGCCGGCGCCGAAGGCCCCGATGACGATGCTGGGCGCCGGGCGCGGGCCGCCGGAGGCGAGGGCGACGACCGCGGCGCCGGCGAGCAGCTCCGCGGGCCCGGTCTGCGCCGGGCGCAGAATCCGCACGCGCTCGCGCAGCGCCCGGTTGAGGCGCGGGGCGGCGATCGAGTCCTCCTCGATCCAGACGTCGGCTCGCCACTCCACGTCGAGCGGCAGCCGGCGCAGCGCGCGCAGGAAGATCCGCAGCGCGCCCCGCTCCTCGCGCGCCAGGTAGACGATGCGCGGCGGGCCGTCGGGCACGTCGGGGCGCGGTCCGTCCTGGCGGGGCGCCGGCGCGGCGGGCCGGACGATCTCGTAGTTGCCGCGGAAGTAGCGCGCCAGCAGCTCGGCGGTGCTCTGCGAGGCGGCGGTGCGCACGTCGAGGCGGCCGAAGAAGATCTCGACCAGCGGCCGCGCCACCTGGGTGGAGAGCACGCGCTCGGTGGGCAGGTGGAAGGTGGCCGCGTTCAGCGCCCGCGAGTGCCGCAGCGCCGCCGAGGACATGCTCGGCGCGAACGGGTCGTGGACGTGGACGAAGTCGAACTCGACCGCACGCAGAAGCCGCTCCAGCGAGCGCGTGGTGTCGAGCGGCACCGGCGCCGGCTTGGGGCGGGCGCCGGCGGGGATCCTGATCGACGGGCCGAGCGTGATCAGCGGCGGGCCGTCGGGGCCGACCCGGGGCCCCTCCCACTCGGGCCCGAGCAGCGCCCCGTCGCGTCCCCGCGCGTCCTCGATCGCGGCGGCGGCGCGGCGCGAGTCGGCCCGCGAGCCGCCCGGGGCGACGACGATGACCCGATGCCCGCGCCGGCGCAGCTCGCGCGCGGTCCCGGCGGCGAGCTCGTTCACCTCGTGGTGGGGGCCCCACGCGTAGGGCGTGACCTGGGCGATCGTCAAGCGGTCGTGGCGAGCCACGGC
>CAZARJ010000474.1:0-1605 GCA_964487515.1 uncultured Conexibacteraceae bacterium
GGCCGCTCGCCCGGGGCGCCGGGATCGCCAGCGCGCATCTCCGCCGCGCCGCCGGCGAACCCGGGCCGGGGCAGCAGCGGCGCGTCCCCGCGCTCGACCGGCTTGCGGTCCTCGTCGGCGGCCGGCTCGTCGGCGGAGCCCTCCTCGTCGCCGGGGGGCCCGAAGACCTCCTCCTCGGAGGCGCCGTCGATCAGCCGCTCGAACTCCTTCGCGTCGATCGTCTCCCGATCGAGCAGGATGCGCGAGATCGTGTCGAGCTGCGGGCGGTGATCGTTGAGGATCTCCTTCGCGGTCTGATGCGCCTCCTCGACCACGCGCCGGATCTCGTCGTCGATCTCCCGCGCGATCTCGTCCGAGTAGTCGGGCTCGGAGGAGAACTCACGGCCCAGGAAGGGCTGTCCCCGGTCGTGTCCGAAGACGCGCGGCCCGAGGCGCTCGGACATCCCGTAGCGCATCACCATCTGCTTCGCGGTCGCGGTCACCTTCTCGAGGTCGTTCGACGCCCCGGTCGTGATCTCGGAGAAGACGATCTCCTCCGCCGCCCGGCCGCCCAGCGTCATCGCCATCGTGTCGGCGAGCTCCGCCCTGGTGGTCAGGAACTTGTCCTCGGTCGGCAGCGAGATCGTGTAGCCGAGCGCCTGGCCGCGGCTGATGATCGAGACCTTGTGCACGGGGTCGGTGTTCTCCAGCACGTGGCCGACGATCGCGTGCCCGAGCTCGTGGTAGGCGGTGATCAGCCGCTCCTTCTCGCTCATCACCCGCGACTTCTTCTCCGGCCCGGCGATCACGCGCATGATCCCCTCCTCGAGCTCCTCCATCGTGATCTCGCGGTTGCCCTTGCGCGCCGTGAGCAGGGCCGCCTCGTTGATCAGGTTGGCGAGGTCGGCGCCGGTGAAGCCGGGCGTCTGGCCGGCGAGCGCGTCGAGGTCGATCCCGGTCGCCAGCGGCTTGCCGCGCGTGTGCACCTCGAGGATCTTCTTGCGCCCCTTGCGGTCGGGGCGGTCGACGACGATCTGGCGGTCGAAGCGGCCCGGCCGCAGCAGCGCCGGGTCGAGGATGTCGGGCCGGTTGGTGGCCGCGATCAGGATGATGTTGTCGGTCATCGTGAACCCGTCCATCTCCACCAGGAGCTGGTTCAGGGTCTGCTCGCGCTCGTCGTGGCCGCCGCCCATGCCGGCGCCGCGATGGCGGCCGACGGCGTCGATCTCGTCCATGAAGATGATGCAGGGCGAGTTCTGCTTCGCCTGCTCGAAGAGGTCGCGGACGCGGCTGGCGCCGACGCCGACGAACATCTCGACGAAGTCGGAGCCCGAGATCGAGAAGAACGGCACGCCCGCCTCGCCCGCGACCGCGCGGGCGAGCAGCGTCTTGCCGGTGCCGGGGGGCCCGTAGAGCAGCACGCCCTTGGGGATGCGCGCGCCCAGCGACTGGAACTTCTTCGGGTTCTCGAGGAACTCCTTGATCTCATGCAGCTCCTGGACCGCCTCGTCGGCGCCCGCCACGTCCCGGAAGGTGATCTTGGGCGCGTCGACCGACATCCGCTTGGCGCGCGACTTGCCGAAGTTCATCACCCGCGAGCCGCCGCCCTGCATCTGGTTCATGAGG
>CAZARJ010000475.1:0-1604 GCA_964487515.1 uncultured Conexibacteraceae bacterium
GCGACGCTGCGGATCGGCGGCCAGGGCCGCTACCGGGGCGAGCTGCTCGCGGCGGCGAGCGGCGGGCAGCTGCTGGTCGTCAACCAGGTCGGCATCGAGGGCTACGCGCGCGGGGTGCTCGCCAACGAGATGCCCGCCTCCTGGCCGCTCGACGCGCTGCGGGCGCAGGCGCTGGCGACGCGCAGCTACGCCCTGGCGACCGGCGGGCGGGACCGCTGGTTCGATCTATACGACGACACGCGCAGCCAGGTCTACGGCGGGGTCGCGACGGAGCAGAAGCGCACCAACCGCGCCGTGCGCACGAGCCGCCGACAGGTGCTCCGCTACCGGGGCGACGTCATCCCCGCCTTCTTCTCGTCCAGCTCCGGCGGCCGCACGGCGAGCGTCCAGTTCGGATTTCCCGGCGCGAGTCCGAAGCCGTACCTGACGAGCGTGCGCGATCCGTTCGACGACGCCTCCCCTTACCACCGCTGGCGCGTGCGGATGAGCCGGTCGGAGATCGAGAGCCGGCTCTCCGGCCTGCTCAAGGGGCGCTTTCGCGGCGTCCGGATCACGAAGCGCGGCGACTCCCCGCGTATCGTCACCGCCCGGATCCGCGGCACGGGCGGCGGCACCGCGGTGAGCGGAGCCACCCTCCGCGACCGCCTCGGCCTCCGCTCGACCTGGTTCAAAGTCAAGCGCCGCTGACGACCAAGCCCGCGAACCCAAAGTTGGGCGCCCATAGGACGCTCGGCGTTGGGTTCGTGGCGGTCGTGGTCCGGGGCGGATCAGGTGTGCTTGACGGTGATCACGTCGCCGTCGGCCATCACGTAGTCGCGGCCCTCGATCCGCAGGGTGCCCTGCTCGCGGGCGGCCGCGTAGCCGCCGGCATCGAGCAGCTCCTGCCAGCCGATCACCTCGGCCTTCACGAAGCCGTCCTGGATGTCGGTGTGGATGCGGCCCGCGGCGTGCCAGGCGCTGAGTCCCCGGCGCAGGCTCCAGGCGCGCGCTTCGACCTCGGCGCCGGCGGTGAAGAAGCTGATCAGCTCGAGCAGCGAGTAGGCGGCGCGGACCATGCGCCCGAGCCCCGACTCGGCGAGGCCGAGCTCGCCGCGCATCATCTCCGCCTCCTCCTCGTCGAGCTCGGCCAGCTCGGCCTCGATCTTGGCGCTCAGGGCGATCGCCCCGTCGCCGGAGGCGCGCGCGTGCTCGAGCAGGGCGGCGGGCGGCTCGGCCTCGCCCTCGTCGACGTTGGCCACGTAGAGCACCGGCTTCGAGGTCAGCGCCTGTAGCTGGCGCGGGCCCGCCTCGCCGACCTCCTCCGGGACGGGCACCGAGCGCACCGGCTCGCCCCGCTCCAGTGCCGCCACGACCTGCTCGAGCCAGTCGCGCTCGGCGATCGCGTCCTTGTCCATCGCCTTGGCCTGCTTGCCGACCCGCTCCAGCCGCCGCCCCGCGGTCTCCAGGTCGGCGAGCATCAGCTCCGCCTCGACCATCTCCGCGTCGGCGACCGGGTCGACGCTGCCGTCCGGGTGCGGGACGCCGGAGTCGGAGTGAGCGCGGACTACGTGGCAGATCGCGTCGGTCTCGCGGATCGAGGCCAGGAACTGGTTGCCGAGCCCCTC
>CAZARJ010000476.1:0-1594 GCA_964487515.1 uncultured Conexibacteraceae bacterium
GAGGGGCTTCGCGCCTTCCTTGAAAAGCGCCCGCCGGCGTGGGCGGCGGAGGGACGCCGATGACGGGACAGAGGTCGATAGAGGGAGCGACCGTCGCGATCGCCAACCGGGGCGAGATCGCGATCCGCATCGCCGCGACCTGCCGTCGGCTCGGCGCGGCGCCGGTGGTGCTGCTGGGCGACCCGGACCTCGGCGGTCTCGCCGCGCGGACGGTCGGCCGGGTCGAGCGGGTCGGCGAGGCCGGTTCGGAGCTCGATCCGGAGCTCGTCGTGGCCGCGGCGCTGCGGGCCGGGGCGGATTACCTCCATCCCGGGTACGGCTTCCTCAGCGAGTGGGCGGACTTCGCGGACGTCTGCGCGGCAGCTGGCATTCGCTTCGTCGGGCCGCCGGCGGCGACGCTGCGCCTCTGCGGCGACAAGCTGGAGACCCGCGCCGCGGCCGAGCGCGCCGGGGTGCCGGTGCTGGCGGCGAGCGGTCCGCTCGGGGACGATCCCGATTCCTGGCTGGTCGAGGGGAAGCGGATCGGCTATCCCCTGCTCGTCAAGCCGGCCGGTGCCGGGGGCGGGCGCGGGCTGCGGCTGGTCGAGGATGAGTCGGGGCTGGTCGACGCGGTGTCTGCCTCCCGGCGTGAGGGCACGGCTTCGGGGTTGGCTCCTGTTGTCTACCTGGAGCGGGCCCTGATCGCCCCGCGCCACGTCGAGGTCCAGGTCGCCGCGGCCGGGGAACGGGTCGTCGCCCTCGGGGACCGCGACTGCTCGCTGCAGCGGCGGCACCAGAAGGTGATCGAGGAGGCCCCGGCGCCGGGGCTATCCGAGGAGATCCGGAACACCCTTCACGAGCACGCCCGGCGGATCGCGCGGGAGGTCGGGCTGGAGAACATCGCCACCTGCGAGTTCCTGCTCGGCCAAGGCGACGAGATCGCCTTTCTGGAGGTCAACCCGCGCATCCAGGTCGAGCACCCGGTGACGGAGCTGGTCACCGGCGTCGACCTGGTCAAGTGGCAGCTCCGTATCGCTGCTGGCGACCCGCCGGAGATGGTCGATGCCCCGGACGCACGCGGGCATGCGATCGAGGCGCGCGTCTATGCGGAGGAGCCATCTGCCGGGTTCCGCCCCGCGCCGGGGCGGCTCGGGGCGGTCGTCTGGCCGTCCAGGCCGGGCATTCGCGTCGATGCCGGCTACGCCAGCGACGACGAGGTGCCGCACGCCTACGATGCGATGCTGGCGAAGGTGATCGCCCACGGGCCGAGCCGTGACGCGGCGATCTCGACGCTGCGCGAGGCGCTGCTCGGGACGGTGATCGCAGGCGTGCCGACCAACATCGCCTGGCTGCTCAACCTGCTGGACAGCGAGGCGTTCCGGAACGGCGCGATGTCGACCCAGACGGCGGCCGAGGTGCCGCCCGAGGCGCCCGATCCGGGCATCGCGGCCGTCGCGGCGCTGGCGGCGATGCTCGATGCCGAGTCAAGCGGTGACGGGAGCGCCTGGTCGCGGCTGGGTCCGTGGCGGCTGGGCGGCCCCGCTCCGGTTACGCTGCACGGTGACGACTGGGAGCGGACGCTGGCGCCCGTGCGGCGCGAGGATGGCTGGGAGAT
>CAZARJ010000477.1:0-1589 GCA_964487515.1 uncultured Conexibacteraceae bacterium
GATCTGGTCGCGCTCGCTCACGGCGCCTACTGGAGCGGCGATCTCGATCACTACCTGGGCGTGCTCGAACGTGCCTATGTCGCATTCTTGGAGCGGGGGGAGAAGGCGCGCGCGGCGCACACCGCTCTGATGCTCCACTGGGATTACCAGGCCAAGCCTGCGCCGTCCCTGGCGACCGGCTGGCTGCGGCGGGCCGAGCGGATCCTCGAGTCCTGTCCCGAGTGTGCCGCCCACGGATACCTGGCGCAGGCGCGGGTCTGGAGCGCCCTCGCGGAAGGTGAGCAGGACGAGGCGCTCAGCCGCGCGCGGCAGATGGCTGAAGTTGCCGGCCGGGTGGGCGACCGCGATCTCGGCGTGCTCGGCCTGCTCCGCGAGGGCCAGGCTCAGATCGCGGCCGGCGCGCCCGCCGCCGGGCTCAGGCACCTCGACGAGGCTGCGGTCGCGGCGACCGCGGGAGAGCTCGGCGCGATGGCTACCGCGGTCGTCTACTGCGGCGCGATCGCCAGCTGCCGCGAGCTCGGCGACTGGGCGCGAATCGGCCAGTGGACGGGCGTCGCGATGCGCTGGTGCGAGCGGGAGCGATGCCGGGGGTTTCCGGGCCTCTGCCGGATCTACACCGCCGAGCTCACCTCCCGACGCGGCGACTGGAACCGCGCCCTCGACGAGCTACAGCGGGCGAGCGAGGAGCTACAGCGCTTCGGCGCCCCCGCGATGGCCGCGGCCGGCTTCTACGAGCTGGGCGAGATCAAACGGCGCCAAGGCGATTTCTCCGGCGCCCGCGCCGCCTACTCGGAGTCCTACTCGCACGGGCACGAGCCACAGCCAGGGCTCGCTCTGCTCTGGCTTGCCGAGGGTGACATCGCTTCGGCGAACAGCGCGATCGAGAGGGCGCTTCAGGGCGCGAGCGACAGGGCGGCGGCGGACCGCTCGCCGGCGGCGGGGAGCATCGCCTCCGCAGCGACGGACCGCCTCGGACGCACCTCCCTGCTCGCTGCGCAGGTCACGATCGCGCACGCTCGTGCCGATCACGCGGCGGCGATTGAGGCGGCGGACGAACTCGAGGGGATCGCGGCCACCTTCGGCACGAAGGCACTGCACGCCACCGCCGCCCAAGCCCGCGCGACGGTGGCCCTGGAAGCGGGAAATCTCGAGGACGCGCTCACGGCGGCGGGGCGGGCCCGCGGGCTCTGGCGAGAGCTGGATGTTCCCTACGAGACGGCGATAGCCCACCTGACCGCCGCCGCCGCGCACCACGCCGGCGGCGACTCCCGCTCGGCGCAGATGGAGCTGAGCACCGGTCGGGAGATCCTCGCCGGGCTTGGCGCAGCCCCCGGCCCCGCTGTGGTAGCGGCCCGCTGCGGGAGCCTCACGGGCGGCCGGGACCTCCGGCCTGACGAGGGCGTCGGTCCCGGGGCTGGAAAGGCAACGCCGGCGAGCGGCGGAGGGGAGATCGAGCTCAGCCCGCGCGAGCTGGAGGTTCTGCGCCTCGCCGGCGACGGGCTCACCGACGCACAGATCGCCGAGCGCCTCATCCTCAGCCCCCACACCGTCCACCGCCACATCTCGAACATCCGCGCCAAGACCGGGCA
>CAZARJ010000478.1:0-1587 GCA_964487515.1 uncultured Conexibacteraceae bacterium
GCCGGGGCGCAGCTTCGCTGCTTACGGGCATTGATTTGGAATCAATCATCTAGCTGTCCCGCCCAAAGACGGTGTGAACGCGGCTGATCGGCGGCCGGTCCCCGTTCGGGCTGAGGTGAATACGCCGGGTGCGGAGAATTCAGGAGAGCTCAGGGGAGCGGCGCTCGGTCAGCTCCAGCGGTCCCACTTCTTGAGTGGCTTGGTCGGGCTCAGGGGGTGGCCGCCCTCGTACCAGCCGGGAGCTGACCAGAGCTCGAAGTGAAGATGGCAGCCGGTGGCCCGGCCGGTATCGCTCACGTAGCCGATCCGCTGTCCGGTGCGGACGCGCGAGCCCAGCTTCGGGCGGCCCTTGCGGAGCATGTGCATGTAGACGTAGTCCTTGCCCGTCTTCGCGCCGTCGATGACCACGTAGTAGCCGGCGGCGTAGTGGTAGGCCTTGACCTGGACCTTGCCGCCGCGGGCGGCGACGATCGGCGCTCCGCAGCGGGCGAAGACGTCCTGGCCCTGATGCCCCCGCCCGGCGCCGAGCCCGTCTCCGTACTGGTGGCGCTTGGCGCGCAGCGGGAAGATGTGGTCGTAGTACCGGAAGCCGGCGCCGGCGCCCCTGCCCTCGCCGCTCAGCGGCTTGACCCGGAACCGGTAGCGGCCGTTGGAGGCGATCCTGCGCTTTGCATTGAGGCCGTTCCAGCTCACCGAGTGCCGCTGGAACGGCTCCTGGTCGCGCCGGACGACGGTGTCGACGACCTTCTTGCGCTTCTTCGAGATCACGTCGATCCGCACGTCGGCGGGGCCACGGGCCTTGAACAGGTAGTTGACCGTGCTCTTGCGCCGGCCTTTGAAGAAGCTCTTGCGTGGCGTGGCCTTGGTCCGCTCGACCTCGAAGCCGGCCGGCTGCTCAAGCTTCGCCGCGGGGACGACCTCGAGCGCGACCGGGGCCGTGGCCACCTCGCCCGCCCGGGTCACGACCCGGACCCGGCCGGAGGCGGCGCCGCCGGGCACCTTGGCGCGCAGCGAGCCCTTCTTCACGCGGCGGGCCGGAGCGGTGGCCCTCGGACCCGATTCGGCCTTGAACGTGACGCTCTCGGCGTTCTCCAGGTGGCGGCCGCTGACCGTGATCGTGCCCCCGACGGCGACCTTGCGGATGTCGAGGCAGCCGGCGTCGCAGGTCACGTCCTTGACCCGGGGCGGCTTCGGCGCCGCGGTGCCGCCGCCGTCGCCCTCCGCGGTGGCGGCGCCGGCGATCGCGCAGAGGCCGGCCAGCACAAACGCCGCGACGAGATGAGCCAGGCGGCTCCCGCGCCCCGATCCGTTGCTCGCGGTGAAAGCGTCCAAGACGACCTCTCTGGGTGGCCTGCGGGGTTAGCTGACGGGCTCGCGCCGGCGGCGGCGCTACCAGACGGGTGATCGACTGGATTCGCCCCAGGAGGGATTTCGACCCCTCCAGCGGTTCCCCCGCCCCCCGCCTGCGGTGCAAGCGGAGATTCGGCGGGCTTTTGACGCGCGGCAGTATAGCCTTCGCGTTCCCGGCAGCACGCTCGCCGGGGGCGCACCGAGCGCTCGCGCGGCAGCGGCTATCATCCCCCGGCC
>CAZARJ010000479.1:0-1582 GCA_964487515.1 uncultured Conexibacteraceae bacterium
AACACCGACGATCAGGCCGCCCGCGCGCGCGGGGCGGCGGAGCGCGGGGCCGCGCTCGCGGTCGGCGAAGCCGCCGACCCGGCGCTCGAGGAGCGGCTCGCCGAGCTCGCCGAGCCCGCCGTCGCCGAGCGCCTGCGCGAGGGCTGCGCCGCCGCCTTCCCGGGCAACGGGGCCGGGCGGGGGGCGGAGCTTCTGGCCGCGATGATCGGCGGCGAGCGCCCGGCTCCCGCGGTCCGCCGGCGTGGCCGGCTGGGACGCTGGCTGCGCCTCTCCAGCCACCCCCTCGGCCCTTCGCTGCCGCTCTCGCTGCTGCTCGGCGCACGCGAGCTGCTGCGCCATCCGGAGCGCCGTGCCCCCTACCTCGCGATCCTGGCGCTCGGGGTGCCGGACGACGAGCTCGCCGACCGGATCGCCGCCGGGCTGGAAGGGGTGGATCCGCGCCGCGTACTGGTGCTGACGGACTCGCTGCGCTTCGCCGAGCTGCGCCGCCTCGGGGTCGCCTTCGAGCTGCTGCCGGGCTGGCCCGAGCCCGGGCCGCGATGGGGCCGGGAGCTCGCGGCGCTGCAGCGCCGGGTCCGGCTGCTGCTCGCCGGGCGGACGCCGCTGCGGGCGCGCTCCATCGGCCCCCACGGCGCCGAGCTGCTGGGTCTCGCCGGCCCGGGGCGGGAGGGCTCGGGGAGCTGACCTCCGAGCGCCCTCCGATACCCTCGGGAGAGCTCATGCAGGCTCCCTCGACGACCGAGTCGGCCGCCGTCGGCAAGGCGGAAGGCTCCCGCTCGCGCGCCCCCGGTGCGCCGCGCCCGCGACGCGGGGGCGAGCTGACGCTGCCGAACCTGATCGTGATCGGCGCCCAGAAGTGCGGCACCAGCGGCCTGCACTACTACCTGAGCCTGCACCCCGAGGTCTCGATGTCGACCCCGAAGGAGCTCAACTTCTTCATCGCCGAGCGCAACTACCCGCGCGGGGTCGAGTGGTACTCGCGCCACTTCGATCCCGCGGCGGGCTGCCGCGGGGAGGCCTCGCCCAACTACACGGCCTACCCGCAGCACCTGGGCGTGCCCGAGCGGATGGCGGAGCTGGTGCCCGGCGCGCGGCTCGTCTACATCGTCCGCGACCCGATCGAGCGGATCACGGCGCACTGGATCCACAACTACGCCAAGCGGCGCGAGAAGGGCGATCTGCGCACCACCCTGCTGCACCCGAACACCTCCTACGTGACGCGCAGCAAGTACCACATGCAGCTACAGCGCTACCTGGCCCACTTCGACGAGGAGCAGATCCTGCTGATCGACCAGCGCGACCTGCGCGACGACCGCGCGGCGACGCTGCGGCGCCTGTTCGCCTTCGTCGGCGTCGACCCCGGCTTCGCGCACCCCAAGTTCGAGCAGGTCCGGCACTCGACCTCGCGCAAGAAGCGCGCCACCCGGCTCGGGATGCGCGTTCAGCGCGCGAGCCGGACGCGGTTCGGGCGCCGGATCCCGCGCCGCGCCTGGCTCGCGCTGGACCTGGCGCTGCCGCTCTCGCGCCCGATCGAGAAGCCGGAGGGGGTCGCCGAGGCGCTCGGCGACGAGGTGCTCGAGGT
>CAZARJ010000480.1:0-1580 GCA_964487515.1 uncultured Conexibacteraceae bacterium
CCGCCGACGGGGCCCGGCGCGCGGCGCTGACCGGCCCCGGCGGGCCGGTCCCGCCGGGCGCGGGCAGCGCGGCTCTCTGTCTGCGCTGCTCCCCCGAGGAGCTGTTCGAGCGCTCGCTCGACGAGGCCTGCGCGCTGCTGCTCTGCGACTGGGACTCGCTCGCCGCCTGCCCGGAGGCGGGGGAGGGCTTCGAGCATCTGGTGCTCATCGACCCGCCGCCCGGCGCCGCCTACGAGCGGCTCGCCACGAGCGGCTGCGGCCCCGGCTACGCGCACCTCGGCTGGGCCGCGGGCGAGGATCTGGCGGAGCGGTGCTGGGCCGCCGAGTGGGACCTGCGGCCGGCTCTGGCCGATGTCTATCGCGCCCTCGGCGGCGACGGCAGGCGCGGCGAGGAGCTGCGCGCCGCCCTCGTCGGGGCGGGCAGCTACGGGCGCTCGCCCGCCGCCGCAGCGCGCTGCGCGCGGGTTCTGAGCGAGCTCGGGCTGGTCGCGGGGGAGGGCGATGGCGATGCCCGCTGGATGGGGGTCGTATCCTCGGAGAGGACCGAGTTGGAGCGGTCGGGCGCCTGGCGCGCCTATACGAGCACCTACCAGGAGGGCCTCCGATTCCTGCAAAGCCGAAGAGCGAGACGCTGAGCGACGCGGCCCCGGGCCGCGAGGGCGCCGCCGTGGCCCGCCACGACCTCGATCGCGGGGACCGGGTCCGGGTCGGCGCGGAGATCCCGCCCGCCAACGGGAGCCGGGCGCTAGCGCTCCGCGCCGTCGCCGAGCTCGGCGAGCGGTTGCGCCCCGACGAGCGCGAGCTGCTCAGCGACCTGCTCGCCGTGATCGCCGAGCACGAGGCCGGCAACGGCGCCCAGATCGACCACGATGCGGTCGTGCGCGCGTTCGCGTTCGCCTGCGAGCGCCACGCCGACCAGCGCCGCCGCTCCGGGGAGGTCTTCATCAGCCACCCGGTCGAGGTGGCGAAGATCTGCGCCGGCCTGCGGCTCGACACGGAGACGCTCTGCGCGGCCCTGCTCCACGACACGGTCGAGGACACGACCGCCAGCCTGGAGGAGGTCGAGTCGCGCTTCGGCGCCCCCGTCGCGCACCTGGTCGACGGGGTCACGAAGCTGACCGGGATCACGTTCGACAGCCGCGACGAGAGCCAGGCGGAGAACTACCGCAAGATGATGGTCGCGATGGCCGCCGACGTGCGGGTCATCCTGATCAAGCTCGCGGACCGCCTGCACAACATGCGCACGCTGGGCGCGATGCCGAAGCAGAAGCAGCTCGCCAAGTCGCGCGAGACGCTCGAGATCTACGCCCCCCTGGCCCACCGGCTGGGGATCCACGCGATCAAGTGGGAGCTGGAGGACCTCGCCTTCGGCGTCCTGCACCCGCGCAAGTACGAGGAGATCAAGAAGCTGGTCAACCAGCAGCGCGCCGAGCGCGAGCGCTACGTCGCCGAGGCCGGGGCGATCCTCGAGCGCGAGCTGACCGCGGTCGGGATCGAGGCCCAGATCTCGGGCCGCGCCAAGCACTTCTACTCGATCTACTCGAAGATGACCAAGAAGGGGCGCGAGTTCAACGAGATCT
>CAZARJ010000481.1:0-1575 GCA_964487515.1 uncultured Conexibacteraceae bacterium
GGTTGATCGACGCTTGCACCAGGATCATCGCGGTCACGGCGGCGGCGAGCAGGCGGCCGTAGCGGTCGCGGGCGCGCTGGGCGGTCCGGAACCCGGCGTAGCCGACCATCATGTAGAGGCCGACGAGCAGCGAGATCCCGAGCAGCCCGAGCTCCTCGCCGATCACCGCGGCGATCATGTCGGTGTGGGCCTCGGGCAGGTAGAGCGCCTTCTGGACGCTCTCCCCGATCCCGACCCCGAACAGCCCGCCGGAGCCGATCGCGATCGTCGCCTGCATGCTCTGAAAGCCCGCGCCGGCGGCGTCGGCGCTGGGGTCCATGAAGCTGGTCAGCCGCGCCAGGCGGTAGGGCTCCATGAGCACCGCCAGCAGCACCATCGCGCCCAGCGCGCCGGCGAGCATCCCCAGGTGCCTGATCTTCATCCCGGCGGCGATGAGCAGCGCCGCCACTGAGCAGGCGGTGACCATCGCCGTCCCCAGGTCGGGCTCGACCATGACCAGCAGGCAGACGCCGCCCGCGACCAGCAACACCGGCGCCAGGCCGCGCAGGTCGCGGATCATCGCCGGCCGCTCGGCGAGCAGTCCCGCGGCGTAGAGCAGGACGGCCATCTTGGCCAGCTCGGAGGCCTGCACCTGGATCGGCCCGAAGTCGATCCAGCGCTGGGCGCCGTTGGCCGAGGTGCCGATCACCTTGGTCAGCAGCAGCAGGACGATCGCGCCGATCAGAAACGCCGCGGTCAGCCGCCGCACGTTGGCGAGCCGCCAGGTCGCGAAGAAGCGCAGCGCGAGCAGCCCGATCGCCCCGAACATCAGCGTCCGCTTCAGGTAATAGGCGCTGTCGCCGTTGTTGAGCAGCGCCGCGCTCGAGCTGGCGCTGAAGACCATCACCACGCCGAAGGCGAGCAGGCACATGGTCGCGGTGAGCAGCATCGAGTACTCGACCGGGCGCTGTCTCGGCCGCGCCCTCCCGCGGCCTCCGAGAACGGCCCCGAGCCTCATCCGGGCAGCTCCCCGACGAGCTCGCGGAAGCGCTCCCCGCGCTGCTCGTAGTCGCGGAAGGCGTCGAAGCTCGCGCAGGCGGGCGCGAGCAGTACGGTCTCGCCGGCCCGGGCGTCCTCCGCCGCCCGGCTTACCGCGCGCTCGAGCGCGCCGCAGCGATGCAGGGGGACGCCGGTCGCGGCGAGATCGACGGCGAGGCGCTCGCTCGCCTCGCCGATCAGATAGCAGGCGGAGCAGCGCTCCCGCACCGCCGGGGCCAGGCCGGCGAACCCGCCCCCCTTGAGGCTGCCGCCGAGGATCGCGCGCACGCCGCCGTCGAAGGAGCGCAGGGCGGCCTCCGCGGCGGCCACGTTGGTCGCCTTCGAGTCGTTGACGAAGCTCACCCCGCGGCGCTCGCCGACCCGCTCGAGCCGGTGCGGGACACCACGGAAGCCGCGCAGCCCGCGCGCCACGTCCGTGCGGGGCAGGCCCGCGGCCAGCGCGGCGGCCGCGACGGCCATCGCGTTGCGGAGGTTGTGCTCGCCCGCCAGCGGCAGCTCGGCGGCCGCCAGCAGCGGGCCCTCGCGGTCGGCGATCGC
>CAZARJ010000482.1:0-1573 GCA_964487515.1 uncultured Conexibacteraceae bacterium
CAGGTGGCTGAGCTTCTCCTCGAAGGTCTCGGGGTGGGTCTGGCGCATCGGCGCGGCAGTTTATTCGGGGCGCCCTGATCGCGAGTTCGTGGCTCCCGGGAGCGAGTCAGCGCCGGGCGCAGATCATCGGTACGCCCGCGCCCCGCAGCGGCGCCTCCCGCTCGCTCCGCGCCTGGAACCGCGCCCGCGTAGGAGCTCGTGATTTGGGCCGATAAGCTCGAGGCCGTGCATCGCTCCGGCCGCGCAGCCCACGGCGAAGAAGGTCACCGCAACGCCAGCGCTCACGCCTACTGTGAGCACCGTGTCGCCCGGCTCGGCCCGGGGCGGGCGGGAGGGACGTGCCGATGCTGAGGCGCAAGCGGGAGATCGAGGTTCGCCCCGCGGATCATCCGCACCCGATGCACATGTTCTTCGAGGGGCTGCGACGCCGGCGCCGCGAGCACTACGAGGATCGCGCGGCGCGGCCGCCGGCGCGCCGCGCGATCCTGACGATGGTCAATAACGAGCCCCTCTTCTTCCCGATCTGGCTCGGCTACTACTCGCGCTTCTTCGCCGCCGACGACATCTACGTACTCGACCACGAGACGGATGACGGCACGCTCTCCGGCGGGGGGTTCGTCCGCATCCCGGTGCGGCATGGGTTGTTCGATCAGACCTGGATGGTGGAGACGATGCGCGAGCACCAGAACCGGCTGCTCGACGACTACGACATCGTCGTCACCGCGGATGTCGACGAGATCATCGCCCCCCTGCCCGAGTGGGGGACGCTGGGCCAGTACCTCGACCGCTTCGACGAGGAGTTCGTGAACGCCTTCGGATATGAGCTGATCCATCTCGCCGACCGCGAGCCCCCGTTCGATCCGTCCGGGCCCGTGTTCGGCCAGCGGCGCTACTGGTTCGCCAACGACGCCTACGACAAGCCCGTGGTCTCCATGGTGCCGATGGACTGGAAGCCCGGCTTTCACGAGCGTCGCGACGGCGAGAAGCGCTGGGACCCCGACCTGCGGCTGATCCACCTGCACCGGCTCGACTACGAGATCTGCGCCGCGCGCCACCGGCAGCGCCGGAAGGGTGGCTGGGGTGAGCGCGACCTGCGCGAAGGCTGGGGGGCGCACTACCGGATTCGCGGCCGGCGGCGCTTCGACCGCTGGTTCTACGGCCACAGCGGCTGGGAGGACTTCGGGATCGAAATGGAGATTCAAGAGATACCGGCGTCCTGGCGGGAGCTGCTCTGAGCGCCGCCTCCGGAGGGTCGCCGCCCCGGAGGAGTGCGCCGGGACGCTGGGCGCCGCGCCGGCTCGCGCGGCGCTGGGCGGTCGGCGCGCTCGACGCCGTCGATCCGCTGCTGTTCCCGAGGACCACCGACCCCTCCGAGCACTGGCAGCGGCAGCGGCTCAACGAGGCTGTCGACGCTCGTCTGCGGGCGCTCGGGACCGAGCGGCTGGACGGCGTGGAGATCAGCGGAAGCTTCCACTCCGGCCGCGGGTGGCGCAGCTACGAAAGCCTCGACTACCCGGGCTTCGATCTCTGCGCCCCGCTCGCCGAGACCGAGCGCTTCGACGTCGTGATCTGC
>CAZARJ010000483.1:0-1571 GCA_964487515.1 uncultured Conexibacteraceae bacterium
GTGACCTTCGGTTTCGTAGACCGACGCTCTATCCGGCTGAGCTACGGGCGCTTGGCTGCGAGAGCGGGGAACCGCAGCGGGGCCATGTTAGCTGTGGCGCGGTAGGGCCGGAAGCGGGATCGGGGCGGGCCGCAACCGGAGCGGGCGGGGCGCGGTGGGGACGCGGGCGAAGGCGGGAGCCGGCCGCTGGCACGGGGTCGGTAGCTTTCCCGGTTCCATGAACCTCCGCAACTTCCGCTACATCGCCCTGCTCGAGGCGACCAGCTTCCTGCTGCTGCTCGTCGCCGCCTACATCAAGCGCGCCGCCGACGCGCCGCTCGGGGTCGAGATCCTGGGGCCGATCCACGGGATCCTGTTCCTCGGCTATGTCGTGATCGCGCTCGCGATCCGCGACGAGATGGGCTGGAATCCGAAGACGACGCTCCTGCTTCTGCTCGGCGCCGTCCTGCCCTTCGGCGGCTACGTCGTCGACCGCTGGCTGGAGCGCAACTACCCGGAGGAGCTCGCGGGGACCGTTCCGCGCGGCGAGGGCTGAGCGGCCTCCTCGCGCGCGAGATGGCGGCGCGACCATTCAGCTGGCTGCGGCGGGCGCTCGGCTCGGAGCGGGCCGACGGGGTCCGCGAGCTACACGTCGGCGACCCGCGCTTCGACGAGTGGGAGGTCGTCCGCGAGCTGGGCGAGATCGACACCGCGCGCGCCTGGAAGCAGCACCTCGAGGAAGCGGGGATCGAGGCGGTGATCACCTCCGACTGGCCCCTCGACCGCTTCGGGCGCGGGGACATCATGCTCCAGGTGCCGCCGGGTAGCTGGAGCGAGGCCGAGGAGCTGCTCAGCGGCCTCGACCTGGACTGACGCACGGTATGTGCATCACCGCCCCGCGGTAGGCCCTGCCAAAAGTGGTATGGACTTCGACCCGCATGCGGGTCGGATCCGGCCCACCTGTAATGCCGCCTGACGCTCGAATACCCTGCGCAAACGATGTCGCGAATCAAACGTGGCCTAGCGCTCACGAGGAAGAGCTGGGAGATACTGCGGGCCAATCCGTCGCTGCTGCAGTTCGCCATCTTCGGCGGCATCGCGACCACGTTCGCGGCGATCATCACCATCGGGCCGGGGCTCTACCTGATCGAGGAGGGTGAGATCGCTCCCGGCGCGCCGCTGGTCGTGATCGGCCTCTACCTGCTGGCCGGGATCGGCATCTACTTCAACGTCGGGCTGGCGGCGGCGGCGGATCGGATCCTGCGCGGCCAGGAGGCCACCCTCGCGGATGGGCTCGCGGTCTCCCGCGCCCGGCTGGGGCAGATCGCCGCCTGGACCGCCTTCTCGACCACCGTCGGGCTGGTGCTCAACCTGCTCGAGGACGGCGCCGGCGCCTTCGGGCAGATCCTCGGGCGCCTGCTCGACGTCGGCTGGTCGCTGATCACCTTCCTCGCCTTCCCGGTGATCGCGATCGAGGGTCCCGGCGCCTGGTCGACCCTGAAGCGCTCCAGCTCCCTGTTCCGCGAGCGCTGGGGCCAGCAGGTGACCGGCAACGTCGCGATCGGCGGCATCGTGATCCTGCTCGGGGTCCT
>CAZARJ010000484.1:0-1566 GCA_964487515.1 uncultured Conexibacteraceae bacterium
ATCTGCGTCCTCGTCGGCTTACGGCCCAGGGGCCGCTGCACCTCCTGCGTCCTTGACCACGAACCTCCCGGCCTCGCCAGATTCCCGGGCGTCCCGGAAGCCGCTGGATCCGCGTCCTCGTCGGCGCCGAGCTTGCAGAAAACCGTGCGATGGCCGCGAAAGTGCAGGCTCGGCGGCGGGTCCGACGCCCCTCGCCGCCGAGCTTGCAGAAACCTGTGCGATAGACGGAGAAGTGCAAGGTCGGCGTCCGGGCCGGGCAACTCGCACGGGACCGCTTCCCCGGTAGGCGAGTCCCGCTCCCCGGCCGAGGATCGCCGGGAGCCGGGGCGCTACCGCCTGGGGGGATGCGCCGGGCGGGGGTCTTCGGGGGCGCGGCGGGCGGTGAGCCAGGCCAGGGGGGCGCGGAGCTGGTAGGGGCGAAGGGTGGCGAAGGCGAGCGTCGAGAGGCCGAGCACGACGCTGCCGATGGCCTCCAGCCAGAAGCCCGGCTGCGGCTCCGCGCGCGCGCTGGCGAGGCCGAAGACGGGATCCTCGAGGTCGCCGACGCGGCCGGCGTCGGGCAGGTCGACGATCAGGAAGATGAGCAGGACGGTGCAGCCGAAGACGGCAGCGGCGATCGCGGGCGGACGCGTGCCGGTGACGAGCGCCGCGACCATCGCGATGAGGCTCATGATCGCGAGCAGCAGCAGCGCGTAGCCGTGCCGGTCGGAGGCGAGCTGCGAGCGCAGCGGGTCCCCGCCGTCGGGCGTGAACTGGAAGGTGGTCAGGAACTCGGAGACGCCGACGAGCACGGCGGCGAGCACGATCACCACCGGCAGCACGAGCTCGGCGCGCGGCAGGACCTTCACGCCCCGGCCCCCTCGGCCGAGACCCCCCGCGGGGCGCGGCGCCTTCTCGGCCGCCGCTCGGCGATCCGTTCGCCGCGTAGCGCGCGGCCGAGCAGCAGCGAGGCCCAGGCCAGAACCAGCCCGGCCGCGATCTGCGCGTAGAAGCCGCCGAGCAGGTGGGCCTGGACGTCGTCGAAGGAGAGCGCGGTGGCGCCCGTATCGAGTCCCTGCGGCCGGTCGACGAGCAGGGCGACGACGATCGCCGCCGCGCCGATCACGGCGAGCAGGCGGCAGAGCTGGGGCCGCCGGGTGCGGACGGCGACGAGCAGCGCGACCAGGCAGAGGGCCGCGAGGGGCACGAAGGCGTAGGCGTGGGCGGAGCCGGCCGGAGCGCGGCCCGTCTCCGGAGGCGGCGCGATCGTCCGCACGCCGTCGTAGGCGGCGGTCCCGATCGTGAGGCTGCGGTAGTCGGCGAACTGGGAGAGCCCGAGGAGGACCGCCGCGCCGGCGACGACCCCGATCAGCGCGCGCCGCGGGGTGAGCAGCGCCGACAGGCGGCGCAGGAGGAGATCCAGTTGCCGGAGGACGGCGCGGACCGGCCGCGCGACACGGGCGACGACGGCGATCGCGATCCGCAGGACGAAGCCGATGAGGGTGAGGTACACGGCCGCGAGCGCGCCCGCGATCGCCAGCAGGGCGCCGAGCGCGGGGCGGGCAGCGCGCCCGGCGCGACGCGCGC
>CAZARJ010000485.1:0-1555 GCA_964487515.1 uncultured Conexibacteraceae bacterium
GGGTCCCGCCAGACGGGCTTGCGCCAGGGCGGGGAGACGGCGAAGCCCGGCAGGCCACCCCGGGCGACCAGCCCCTCGAGCGGGATCAGCCGCAGGCTGCCGGGCGGGATCCAGCGGCTGTCGCCGGGTCGCATGGCGACCATCCCGGCGTGGCTGCCGGCGGCGACGTGGAGGACGCCGTCGTTGTCGTCCCAGGCCGCCCGCGGGATCGTCCCGGCATCGCTCGCCAGCCCCCCGATGCCGGGCTCGCGCCCGTTGTAGCCGTGGTGGGAGCTGGCCCGGCAGAGCGGCCGGCCGGCCCCCTCGAGGCGACACTGGAAAGACTCCCAGTCGTCCTCGTGGTAGCCCGCCGCCCCGAGCGGCCGGGTGGCGCTGTCCGGGTAGTACAGCCAGTACTGGATATAGACGCGCCCGGCGCGCGCCCCCGCGCACTCGTAGCCCGCCTCCGCCGCCCGCGCGGGATCGCGGCAGTCGACGACGTGCGTGAAGGCGGCGGGCTCCAGGCCCGCCTGGGTGCGCCGCAGGGTGCCGCGGCGCACCGAGTCGGCGCAGGCGCGGCGGCGGCAGGCGCGGAAGTCCACAGGCAGGGAGACGAAGCGGTCCTCCTCGAAGGCGATCCCGGGAGCGTGCGCGGTGACCAGGGCCGCCAGCTCGGCGCCGTAGGCCCGCTCCAGCGGGGCGAGCGACAGCGGCGCCGGGCCGTCGCAGTGGCCGGCGCCGACCGCGCACAGGATCCGCTCCCCGATCGCCCGCGCCACGCTCGTCCCCGGCGCCAGGGCGCCGGCCCCGGCAAGCAGGCCCGCGAGCGCCGCCGCGAGCAGGAGGACGAGCCCCACGTGCTCGACGGTCGCCTGCCCGGCCTCGCCCGCCCCGCGATGCCGGCGTCCCGGCCCGCGGGCGGCGGGCGCTCCCGGCGCCGTCGCACCAGCTCCACCACTCGGCCCGACCATGCCGGTGACGCTAGGCGGCGGCGGGTGTCAAATGGGAGACCGGATGTGAAGAAAGGCGCTAGGGTCCGTGCCAGATGGCGAACGAACCGCGGGCCGGGGCCCGCCAGCCGGAGAACGGGGCGGCCCAGCGACGCCGCTGGCGGACCTACGCGGCCGCCGCGGTCGGGATCCTGGCGCTGATCTTCGTGCTCCAGAACTCCCAGGACGTCGAGGTCGACTTCATCTTCGCGACCACCACGACGCCGCTCTTCTTCGTGCTGCTGATCGCGATCGCCCTCGGCGCGCTGATCGGCTGGCTGCTGCCGCGCGTGCGCCGCCATCGCGCCGACAGGTAGGCCGCAGCGAGCGCCGGCCCGCCGGGCCGGCGCCTTCCCGCCCCTCCCGCGTGCCTCCGCCAGCCGGCTATGCCCCGGGCGGCGCGGTCGAGCCGCGGACGATCAGTCGCGGCTCGAGGAGCACGGGCCCGGCCGGCACCTCTCCGTCCTCGGGGCCGGTGAGCAGCTCGAGCAGCAGCTCGGCCGCCCGCTCGCCGATCCGGTAGTGCGGGATCCGCACCGTGGTCAGCGGCGGGTTGAACCACTCCGCGAACGGCATGTCGTTGAAGC
>CAZARJ010000486.1:0-1554 GCA_964487515.1 uncultured Conexibacteraceae bacterium
CCGGGCCCTGCGCGGACTCAGCGCGGGCTCACGTGCAGCGGCAGACCGTCGCGCGGGCTGAGCGTCGGCTCGAGGCGGAGCCGCAGCTCGAAGCCCGGCGGCGCGGCGATGTCATGGCCGCGCAGCAGGGTCGTGACGATGGTCCGCACGGCGGTCAGCCCGAAGCGCTTGCCGACGCAGATCCGCGAGCCGCCCCCGAACGGCGTGTAGGCGCCCCGCGGGAGGGCGGCGCGCATCTCCGGCGTCCAGCGGTCGGGCCGGAACTCGTGCGGCTCGGGGAACAGCTCCTCCAGGTGATGGGTCGCCCAGTACGCGGCCTGGACGTAGGAGCCACGGCGGATCGGGACGCCCTCGATCGAGATGTCGCTGATCGCCCGCCGCGCGCCGACGTACGCCGGCGGGTAGCGGCGCAGCGTCTCGGTGAGCACGCGCTCCAGCTCGGGCAGCGCCTTGCCGTCGACGTGCGCGGCGCCCAGCGGCCCGCCTCCCAGGACGCGCTCGCGCTCGGCCCGCAGCCGGGCGAGCAGCTCGGGCCGCCGGGCGAGCTCGTGGAGGACGAAGGCGACCGTCGAGGAGGACGTGTCGTGGCCGGCGAACAGCAGGGTGACGAGCTGGTCGCGGATCTCGGTGTCGCTGAGCCCGTCGGGCCGCCCGGCCGAGGCGCGCAGCAGCCCGCCGAGGACGTCGGGCCCCTCGTCGGCTCCCGCGCGCCGCCGCCGCTCGATCGTCGCGTAGACGAACGCGTCCAGCCGCCGGCGCGCCCGGTGCATGCGCGCCCACGGCGTGCCGGGACCGCGGAGCAGGCGCCGGTAGACGTCGGTGCCGTAGAACGCCAGCGCACGCTCGAAGTAGGTGGCGATCGCGGCCGCGCCCGCGTGATCGCGGGGGTCCAGCCCGAGGAAGGCGCGGAGGGCGATCCGCAGCGAGGTCTCTCGCGTCCAGCGGTAGATGTCGACCCGCTGCCCGGGCGACCAGCCGGCGCATCCTGCCTCGGCCTCGGCGGCCATGATCGCGACCGCGGCATCGATCCGCTCGCGGTGGAAGGCGGGCATGATCAGCCGCCGCGCGCGGTCGTGGTAGGCGCCGTCGGTGGTCAGCAGGCCGTCGCCGAGCAGCGGGGCGAGCTGCCCGAAATGGCCCTCGCGCCAGTGGAAGCGGCCGGGATGCTCGAGGAGCGCGTAGGCGGTGGCGGGGGCCCCGACCAGGAACGTCAGCCGGTGCTGGAGGACGCGGGTCTCGAAGACGGGGCCGTGGCGGCGATGCAGATCCAGCAGGACGCCGAGCAGCCGGCCGGAGTTCATCTCCGCGGTCCGCCGCAGGTCGATCGCGACGTCCCCGGGCGGCCCTGGGCCACGCAGCGATCGCGCCTCGCGCCGGATGTCGTCGGCGAGAAAGCCCACGGTGCTGAAGCGCCGCGGCGCCGGCCGGGGGACGGCCTCGGGTGGGGCGGGCGCCCCGCTCATCGCGAGCCGGCCGCGGGGAGGGGCCGGCGGGCCCGCGGCAGCCGCCGCAGCTTCGGGGGCGTCACCGTCCAGGCCGCCCGGATCGCGGCGG
>CAZARJ010000487.1:0-1553 GCA_964487515.1 uncultured Conexibacteraceae bacterium
TCGGTTCTCCTTCGTCGGCCTGCCGGGTTAGCTGACGGGCTGGCGCTAAAGGAGCTTGCGCCTCCACCTGTGGTGGATTCGCCCCAAATCACGGTTCCCCGGCTCCCGTCCCCATCCGGACGGAATTCGGCAATACCAGTTGCAGGGTGCGGGCAGCCTACACGAAACGCCGACGGAATGAGTTCTTGCTAACAAATCGCTTGCAAACCACTCGCCTTGGGCGGGCAAACCCGCGTGGCGACTGGGTTTGCCGGCCTGTGTGGCGATGGTTGCGAAGGAGCGACCGTGAGCGACCGGGTTCCGGCGGGCCGCTCAGATACCGGCCGGGATCAGAGGGCGGCCACCGCGTCCGCGATCGGGTCGTCGCCGGAGATCAGCTCGAACGTCCGCTTGATCGAGGCCGGCTGATCGAGCGCCGCGACGAGCACCGCCGCGACATCCGCGCGTGGGATCTCCCCGCGCTCCACGTTCTCGGCGGCGTGAACGCGCCCGGTCGCCGGATCGTCGGTGAGCAGGCCGGGGCGGACGATCGTGTAGTCGAGTCCCGATTCGGCGAGCGCCCGGTCCGCCTTCCCCTTGGCCCGAAGGTAGGCGTCGAACGTCTCCTCGCCCTCGTGGCCGGCGTCGGCGCTCATGGCGCTGACCATGAGATAGCGGGAGATGTCATTGCGCAGCGCCGCCTCGATCGTCTTGACGGCCCCGCGATAGTCCATCGAGTCCTTGCGCTCCGGGCCGCTGCCGGGCCCTGCGCCGGCCGCGAAGACGACCGCGTCAACGCTCCCGATCGCCTCGGCAACCTCGTCGACATCGGAGCGCTCGAGGTCGCAGACCAGCGGCTCCCCGCCCGCCGCGCGAACGTCGTCGGCGTGGTCGGGGTTGCGGATCAGCGACCGCACCGAATCGCCCCTGCCGCTCAACAGGCGAGTCAGCTCGAGGGCGATCTTGCCGTGTCCACCTGCGATCGCTACTTGCATGCTTCCTCCGTATTGCCGGGTGCCCGCCTCGATGATTGCGGCCTCGGGGGCACCATTCCGCGGCCTCGGCCTTCCAAAACGCCTCCCCGGCGGCGGCCGGTAGCGTTTCCGCTCCATGAGCGGCCTCGATCAGACTCTCGGCAGGATCCGCGGGATCACCCTTTCACGTCGTGCCTACGTCGTGATCGCGGCGATCGCGCTCGGCGCCCTGGCGGCGATCGTGCTCACCGGGGCCGCGGTGCGGCTGACCGGCTCCGGGCTCGGCTGTCCGGACTGGCCCAAGTGCTTCGGCAAGACGGTCCCGCCCGGCGATCTGAACTCGGTGATCGAGTATGGCAACCGCATCTTCACCGGGATCGTGGGCATCGCCGTGATCGCGGCCTGCGTGCTGGTCTGGTTCCGCCGGCCCTTCCGCTGGCACCTGGCCCTGTTCGGGGCGCTGCTGCCGCTCGGCGTGATCGGACAGGCGGGGCTCGGGGCGCTGGTCGTCTACTACGACCTCGCGCCGGCTCTGGTCATGGGCCACTTCATCCTCTCGATGCTGCTCCTCGACGCCGCCTTCGCGCTCTACTGGTGCGC
>CAZARJ010000488.1:0-1544 GCA_964487515.1 uncultured Conexibacteraceae bacterium
CGGGGTCGGGCTCGGCGCCGAGGTCCTGCGGCTCTGGCCGGGGATGGACATGGAGCGGGCCGCGGCGGCGCCGCTGGCGCGGGCGGGGGAGCTGCTCGGCCGCCCGATTCGCCCGGCCGCGCGCGGCGGCGCCAGCGACGCCAGCAACGTCGCCCCGCACGTACCGGTGTCGATCGACGGCCTCGGCCCGCTCGGCGCACACTCCCACTCCCCCGAGGAGCATCTGCTGATCGACTCCCTGGCCCCGCGCGCCGCCGTCGCCCTGGCCCTGGCGACGGCGCTGCTCGAGCCCTGATCCGCCCGCGGGCGGGTTGCTGCCCCGAATCGCTCCCGCTTGCGCGATGATGAGGTCCGCAACCAGCGGTTCAAAGGAGCAGAGGATGGCGCGCAAGAGGGTCAAGTCGGTAGCCGGGAAGGTCGTTGCGATCACCGGGGGAGCACGCGGGATCGGCCGGGCGACGGCCACCGCGCTGGCGCGCCGGGGGGCGCGGGTGGCGATCGGGGACCTCGACCTCGACCTCGCCGAGCAGACGGCGACCGAGCTCGGCGGCAGCGTGATCGCCCTGCAGCTCGACGTCACCGATCGCGAGTCGTTCGCCAGCTTCCTCGACGCCGCCGCGGCCGAGCTCGGCCCGGTCGACGTGCTGATCAACAACGCCGGGATCATGCCCGTCGGCCCGTTCGAGCAGGAGTCGGACGAGACCGCCCACCTGCTCGTCGACATCAACATCCACGGGGTCCTCTACGGCACGAAGCTGGCGCTCGAGCGGATGCTGCCGCGACGCAGCGGCCACATCGTCAACATCGCCAGCCAGGCGGGCAAGGCCGGGATCCCCGGCGGCGCCACCTACAGCGCGACCAAGCACGCGGTGGTCGGCCTCAGCGAGGCGGTGCGGCTGGAGAACCGCGACAAGGGCATCGAGGTGTCCTGCGTGATGCCGGCGGTCGTCAACACCGAGCTCGGCGGCGGGCTGACCGACACGCGTGGGCTCAAGAAGCTGGAGCCGGAGGAGGTCGCCGAGGCGATCGTCGAGGCCATCGAGACGAACCGCTTCGACGTCTGGGTGCCGCGCTCCGCCGCCGGCCTGGCCGTGGTCCTGAACATGGTCCCGCGCCGCGGCCGCGAGGCGATCGCCCGCCTGCTGAAGGCGGACAAGGTCCTCTCCGACGTCGACAAGGCCCATCGCGCCGCCTACGAGGACCGCGCCGCCCACAGCACCGCCGCCGACCGCGACCGCACCGAGGCCTGACCGCTCTCGCCCCCGACTCCAACGCCGAACTTGCCGTAACCCGGAGCATTTCCGGGGAACTGCAAGGTCAGCGTCGCGGCGCGGGTTGCTCTTGCGCCGAGCTTGCAGCTTCCCGGGCTATTTCCGGAAAACTGCAAGGTCGGCGGGCGGAGCGGGTCGTTGCGACGGCGCGGGCTTCAGAGATCGAAGGTTGCGCCGGCCGGGGGCGGAGGCGGTGCTTTCCTGCAAGTTTTTCCTGAGCGCGCGGCCTCTTAGGAGGTGAGCATGGATGACCAGGCAGCCAACCTCGAGGAG
>CAZARJ010000489.1:0-1542 GCA_964487515.1 uncultured Conexibacteraceae bacterium
GGAGCGCCGCCGGGCGCCGCCGGCGCGGGCTCGGAGGGGGCCGCGGCAGGGGCCGGGCCACCGTTTTCGCTGCTCTCGGGCGGCGGGGCGGCGGCCGGCTCGGGGGTACCGGCCGCCGCCGCGCCGCCCTGGCGCTCGAGATTCCGGAGCGTCTCGACGATCATCTTGCGGCTGATGCCGGGGGCGAGCCGCTGGCCGATCCCGGCCACCGGGCCGGTCAGCTTGAAGTCGCCCTTGTAGATCACCTCGGTGCCCGCGTCGGCGGGCTTCAGCTCGATCGCGCCGCGGCCGTCGATCGTCCCCTTGTCGCCCCGCCCGGAGACCTCGATCGCGCACCGTTCCGGGGCCTCGATGTCCGCGTAGGTGACGGTGCCCTCGTAGACGCCCTTGACCGCTCCGATGGCGACGGTGATCGCCGTCAGGTAGCGATGCTCGGCGTCGCCGTCGCGTTCGAACCCGCGGCAGCCGGGGATCGACGTCCCGAGCACGTCGGGGTCGTTGAGCAGCTCCCAGACGCGCTGCGGGGGCAGCCCCAGCGTCTCGCTGCCCTCAACCTTGGCCATCGCCGTTCGCCTCCCGCGCCCGGATCGCATCGCTGACCCGCTCCGGCGTGAACGGCAGCTGCGTCAGCTCGACCCCGGCCGCCGCCTCGATCGCCGCCGCGACCGCCGGAGCGGGCGGGCCGATCGGCGGCTCGCCGATCCCGCGCGCGTTGTAGGGGCCCATGCCCTCACCGCTCTCCATCACTACCGAGCCGATCTTCGGCAGCTCGACCGCGGTCGGGATCAGGTACTGGGCGAACGTCGCGGTCAGGTTCTGGCCCTCCTCGAAGACGACCTGCTCGGCGAGCGCGTAGCCCAGGCCCATCGCGACGGCGCCCTCGATCTGCCCCTCGACCGACTGCGGGTTGATCGCCCGGCCGACGTCGTGGGCGGCGAGGTAGTTGAGCACGCGGGTGTGACCGGTGTCGAGGTCGACCTCCACGTCGACCGCGTGGCAGCCGTAGGTGAAGTCGGGGAAGACCCGGCCGCGCCAGCTCTCGTCCGCGCGCCAGGGCACGCCCTTCGGCGCCCGGTGCGTGGCGAGCACGTGCCAGGCGGCGTTCACCGAGGCACAGGCGGCGAGCAGCTCGACGAACGAGACCGAGCGCTCCCCATCCGGCGTGGCGACGCCTTCGGCGCCGAACTCCAACTCCTCGGCGTCCGCCTCCAGCAGCCCGGCCGCGACCCCCGCCAGCGACTCGCGCAGCTCGCGCGCCGCCTTCAGCACGGCGTTGCCAGACATGTAGAGCTGCCGGGTGGCGGTCGTCGTCCCGGTGAGCGGGTTGAGCGCCGAGTCGCCGATGTGGATCGTGATTCGCTCGGGGGGCACGCCGAGCACCTCCGAGGCGATCTGCACCAGCGAGGATGCCTGCCCGCCGCCGATGTCGGGAACGGCGATCCGGATCACCAGGGTGCCGTCGAGCTCGAAGCCGATCCAGGCGCTGGCCCAGTCGTTGAGCCAGATGCAGCGCCCGTAGGGCTGGATGTTGCAGGCGAAGCC
>CAZARJ010000490.1:0-1539 GCA_964487515.1 uncultured Conexibacteraceae bacterium
GGGGCGCCGGCGATCACGTCCACGAACTCCTCCAGGTGCTTGGTCGTCCAGCACTCGAAGGAGCGGGTCGTGTGGGGCTCGTAGGCGGCCATCACGGAGTCGCCGTAGTTCCAGTAGAGGCGCGGCTCGGGGTTGAGCCAGAAGGTGCGGCCGGCGTGCTCGGTCAGCTTGGCGAAGGCGGCGGCGTGGGGGTCGCGGCCGTTGGTGCGCGCGTCGCCGAGCACGATCACGGTCGAGCGCGGCGCCAGGTCGGCGGAGATCTCGGCCAGGAACTCGAGCCAGACGCGCCCGTAGTCGGTGTAGCCGGAGACGTCGGCGACCCCGCCCTCGCGGCTGATCCGCTCGCTCACCTTGCGGAAATCGCGCTCGCGCTCGAAGACCTCGGTCACCTCGCTGATCCGCTCGATGAAGACGAAGCTGCGCAGCTTGCGGAACGAGTCGTGCAGGGCGTGCAGGACGCTGAGGAAGAAGACGCTCGCCGAGGTGACCGAGGTGGAGACGTCGCAGAGCACGTAGATCTCCGGCCGCCGGGGGCGCTTGGGCCGGTAGCGCAGGGTGAGCGGCACGCCGCCCGTCTCCAGCGACGCGCGCAGGGTGCGGCGCACGTCCACCGCCTGGCCGCGGCCTCGGCCGCGCTGCTCGTTGCCGAGGGTCGCCAGGCGCCGCTTGAGCTGCGTCACCGAGCGATGCACGGCGGCCAGATCCTGGGTCGGGTTGGAGGGCAGGGCGCGGTCGAGCTCGGCCAGCGGCCGCGCGGGGGGCAGCTTGCGGGTGCGCTCGATCAGCGCCCGCTCGAGCTCGCGGCGCAGGTGGGCCTCGAAGCGCCGCACGTCCTCGCGATCCGGCTCGGGCCGCTCGCCCGCGCCGTCCGGCTGCGAGCCGGGGGAGAGGCCGAGGCCGCGGCGGATCCGCTGCACGTCGACGCCGACCACCCCCGAGCCCGCGCCGCGCCGGCCGAAGGCGGCGACCGCGAGCGACGCCAGATCGCGCATCCGCGCCTCGTCGCCGGCGATGATCGCCTCGCGCACCGCCCGCGCCAGCTCCTCGACGTCGATCAGCCCTTCGCCCTCGCCCTCGCCGTCCCCCTCGCCCGGCGCGCCCTCGGGACCCTCGCCCTCCCGCGACTCCTCGGCCCGCCCCTCGCGGCCGTCCTCGTCGGCGGGGCCGTCGGCGCGGTCGAGGGCCTCCTGCTCGCTGGCCCGGAACAGCCAGCGGTCGAAGACGAGGTCGAAGACGCGCCGGTCCTCGCGGGACTTGGCCAGCGTCGCCGCCAGCGCCTCGCGGAACTCGGCCCGGCGCGTCCAGGGCACCGCCCGGGCGGCCGCGAAGGCGTCCATGATCTCGGCGGTCCCCACGGCCATCCCCTCCTCGCGCAGCTCGTCCGAGAGGGCGACGACCTGCGCCGCGATGTCCGCGGGTGGCTTCGCCGGCGCCGCCGGGCTCACCGCTCGCCGGCCGTCGAGACGGCGCCGCCGAGGCGCAGGCCGACGCGCTCGGCGACCAGGTCGAGATCGGTGCGGTGCTTGACGATGATGCTCA
>CAZARJ010000491.1:0-1536 GCA_964487515.1 uncultured Conexibacteraceae bacterium
CCCGCGCCGGGTGCCGGGGCGGCCGCCCACTAGGATGCGCCGCCGTGCCCACGCCTACCGTCCGATGAGCACCTTCGAGGCCCTGATCCTCGGCCTCGTCCAGGGGCTGACGGAGTTCCTGCCGATCTCCTCCTCCGGGCACCTGCGGATCGTTCCCGCGCTGGCCGGCTGGGAGGATCCGGGCGCCGCCTTCACGGCCGTGATCCAGCTCGGGACGATGGCCGCCGTGCTGCTCTACTTCCGCGCCGACCTGTGGCGGATCGCCGGCGCCTGGCTGCGCGAGCTGCGGGTCCCGTTCCGGCAGCGCGGCGTCGACGCCAACCTGGGCTGGTTCATCATCCTCGGCACGATCCCGATCTCGGCCTTCGGCCTCGCCTTCCAGGATCAGATCGAGTCCGGCGCCCGCAACCTCTACCTGGTCGGCGCGGTGCTGATCGCCTTCTCGTTCGTGATGCTGGCGGCCGAGCGGATCGGCACCCGGCGGCGCGAGCTGACCTCGATGAGCCCCCGCGACGGGATCATCATCGGCTTCGCCCAGGCCCTCGCGCTGATCCCGGGCGTCTCGCGCTCGGGGGCGACGATCTCCGCCGGCCTGCTCTGCAACCTCGATCGCGCTGCCGCCGCCCGCTACTCGTTTCTGCTCTCGGTCCCGGCGGTCGTCCTCAGCGGGCTCTTCCAGCTCCGCGACATCGGCGGCGAGGGCGCCGTCGGCGCTTTCCCGACGATCGTCGCGACCCTGGTCTCCTTCCTCTCCGGCTACGCCGCGATCGCCTGGCTGCTGCGCTACCTGGCCAACCACAGCCTCGACCTCTTCGCCGCCTACCGGATTCCGCTCGGGGCCCTGGTCATCGTCCTCGCCGCGACCGGCGCGATCAGCTAACCGCGCGGCCCCGCGAAGCGGGCGCCGGCGACGAACCCGACCTTTTCGCTCCCTGGGACACAATTAATCGGGTTCGTCGCGGGCCGGGGCCCCCAGGCAGGTCCCGGCGTCGCGCAGCCGGCGCCGGATGCGGCCCCCGGTGGAGGGATGAAGGGCGCCGTTATCCTGCCCGCAGGGCCGTCATGACCGCCGTCAATGGGATCCTTCGCGTCGCGGTGATCGACCGCGACAGCGGCTTTCTCCGCGCCCTCGGCGCGCGCTTCGACGCCGCGGGCTGGCAGCACCGGTTCGTCGCCGCGGCGATCCCGGCCGAGGAGCTCGTGGCGATGAAGCTGAACGCGCTGCTGCTCGATCCCGAGGCGATCGGCGGGGAGGGCGCCTGGTCGTACCTGGAGCGCGTCGGGGGCCTGCTGCCGGAGCTCGGCCTGATCGTCTGCGCGCGCGAGTCCACGGTCGCCGAGCGGGTGCGCGGGCTGCGTCTGGGCGCCGACGACTGGATCGCCAAGCCGGCCCACCCCGAGGAGGCGATGGCGCGAATCGAGGCGGTGGTGAGGCGTCGCCGCCGGCGCGCGCGGGCCGACGAGCGCGGGCCGCAGCTCGCCGGGGAGCTGGAGATCCGCGAGGACCAGTACCAGGCCTTCGTGAGCGGCCGCAGC
>CAZARJ010000492.1:0-1535 GCA_964487515.1 uncultured Conexibacteraceae bacterium
CCGCCCGCGCGCCCGCCCGCCCGCGTGAACGCCGGAACGCCGGACGGCCAGCCAGCCCGCGCGGCGATTCCGTCCGGCAGGACTGGCGTAATACCGCGTGTGGTTGATGCCGACGGAAGGAGCCGCAGCGATGGCGATGAGCAGACCGATGCAAGTGATGGCGGTGCGCCTCTCCGACGAGGAGCGGTCGCGGCTCGAGGAGGTGGCCCGCAAGCGCGAGATCACGGTCTCGGCGGCGGTTCGTGAGGGCCTGCAACTGCTGATCGCCGACGAGGCGGCTCGTCGGGGCGTGCGTCGGGAAGGGCGGCGTGCGCTCGCGGTCTAGCCCACGAAAAAAACGAGGCCCGGCGGTAGGCGCCGCCGAGCCTCAGAAGTCAGCCGAGAACGTTCCACTGAACCCGTTGACTCATGGTCCAGGTTAGCCCGGACGGAGCCGCTTTCCTCCCTTCGGTGCCTTCGCCGGGACCTTGTGTCCCGGCACCTTCGAGCGGGGGTCGCGGCGGGGGCTCAGAAGGGGCGTCCGGGGCGTCTCTTGTTCTAGTAAAGCCTAAATCGCCGCGGAGGCCCTGCGGAGGGGGGTACGTGAGGTCGATTTCGACGGGTCGGATTTACCCGTCGCGGTGCAATTCTCACCTCTGCCCGGAGTGCTCGCCGCTGCACCAGATGACGGCCAGGCACGCGATCCGCTCCGGCGTGATTCGGGGCATGGTCGCCGGCACGTCTCCGATCTTCGTAACGCTCACCGAGCCGGCCCGGGCGACGCTCGATATGGCCGGGTTCCGCCGACGCTGGGGCGCGACGGTCAAGCGGCTGCAACGGCTGTGGGGAGTGTCGGAATATGCGGTCGCGCTGGAGTTCCAGGAGCGGGGGGCGCTGCACCCGCACGCGGTGATGTGGGCCGACCCTGGCGTTGGCCGGGACCTGCTCGACCGGCGGACGCGGGCGAGCTATCGGCGGCGGATGCACGAGCTTCGGCCGATGGCGCGAGAGCTCGGCTGGGGGCAGATGGTGGATGCGAAGACGATCGAGGGCGAGAAAGGAGCGGAAGAAGTGGGGAAATACGGTGCGAAGAACGTCGCGGATTACGCGACGAAGGAGGCGGCAAAACGGTTCAAGCAGATCGGCGCTCGGCGGATCCGCCCGGTGCGGCTCTCAAGGGGCTACTACCCGGGGGGCCTGGCGGCGGCGATGGAGAAGGTGCGCGAGGGTCTGAGGCCTGCTGAGGAGTCGGGCCGCGATCACGGGCCGTTCGAGCGGGTCCGGGAGCTGAGGTCCTGTGGGGCGTAGGAAGCCGTCTCAGGTCCGTAGAGGCCTTCAGAGGGGTCGAGGCAAGTCCAAGATGGCGAAAGCGCACAGAGCGCCTCTTACGCCGTGGGTGTGCCACCCGGCGAAGCGCCCCCGGACTGCCTGACCGCCCGCCGGAACGCCGGACGCTCGGACGGACGGACGCACGGACGGACGCGGCGCGCGAGCGTCGCGGCCGCCCGCGCGCCCGCCCGCCCGCGTGAACGCCGGAACGCCGGACGGCCAGCCAG
>CAZARJ010000493.1:0-1531 GCA_964487515.1 uncultured Conexibacteraceae bacterium
GCCGAACGTGGCCGACCCGGGGGCCGTCGCCGCGGGCGCCGAGCGGGGCGGGGCGGACGCGGTGTCGCTGATCAACACCATCAAGGCCGCGCCGCTGCTCAGCGACGGCAGCCCCTGGCTGGGAGCCGGCAGCGGCGGGCTCTCGGGGCCCGCCGTGCGGACGATCGCGCTCAAGCAGCTCGTCGAGGTGCGCGAGCGGGTCGCGATCGAGGTGATCGGGATGGGCGGGGTCGAGCGCGGCGAGCACGCGGCGGCCCTGCTCGGCGCCGGGGCGCGCGCGGTCGCGGTCGGCACCGCCAGCTTCTCCGACCCCCTGGCGGCCGCCCGGATCCGCTCCGAGCTCGCCGCCCTGCCCCGCTCAGCTCGGGCCGGGCGCTCAACCTCAACCTGAGGTTGAGCCGAATTATCCGGAAATCCGCGAAAAAGGGGCGATTCGGCTTCCCCAAAGGGCCGCCGCGTGTATATGATCGCGGCGCCCGTGCCCACCGACTCCCCGACCTCCGCAAGCGTCCCGACTCGCAGCCACGACCAGCGCATGCGGGCTCTGCAGGCCGCGAACCGGGTTCGCAGCCGCCGGGCGCAGCTGAAGAAAGATCTGAAGGCGGGGCGGGTGCGGATCGACGACCTGCTCCTCGACCCGCCCGAGTACCTCGGCTCGGCCAAGGTCTTCGACCTGATGCTGGCGGTCCCGCGCTACGGCCGGGTGAAGGTGAACCGGGTCCTCAACCACTGCCGGATCTCGCCGTCGAAGACGATCGGCGGCCTCTCCGAGCGGCAGCGCAACGAGCTCGTGGCGCTCTTGCGGCGCAAGTAGCCGGACGGGCCGGGACGGCGCTGCCCGGGGTCCTGGCGGGCTGGGCGACATCTTGCCCCGCGGAGGGCCACTTTGTCGCCCACCTGCACCCGGGCGGATGCGATCGGCACCCCGCGGGGCGCCGCGCTCGGGTCCCGACCGGCGCTGACGGCAGTATCCGGGGGCGTCGATGTCCTGCGTCTTCGTGATCACGGGCCCTTCGGGGGTCGGCAAGGGAACCCTGATCAGGGAGCTGCGCGAGCGCGTGCCCGAGATCGAGCTCTCGATCTCGGCGACGACGCGCGAGCCGCGCCCCGGCGAGCGGGACGGGGTCGACTACCACTTCATGAGCCGCGAGCAGTTCGACCGGCGGGTCGAGGCCGGCGGGTTCCTCGAGTGGGCGGAATACAGCGGCAACCGCTACGGGACCCTGCGCTCGGAGGTCGACGGTCGGACCGAGCGGGGCGCGCCGGTGGTGCTCGAGATCGAGGTCCAGGGCGCGCGGCAGGTACGCGAGACGATGCCGGACGCGGTCCGGATCTTCATCGAGCCGCCCGACCCCGGGGAGCTGCGCAGCCGGCTGGTCGGGCGGGGCACCGACGACCCGGAGACGATCGAGCGGCGGCTCGAGGTCGCCCGCCGGGAGCTGCGCGCCAAGGACGAGTTCGCCCACCGGGTCGTCAACGACGACGTCGCCCGGGCCAGCAACGAGCTGGCCGGGATCGTGCGCTCGGCGCT
>CAZARJ010000494.1:0-1521 GCA_964487515.1 uncultured Conexibacteraceae bacterium
GGCCTGCCCGCGCCGCGTCGAGAGCTGCCCGCGCCCGCATCCCGCGCGTCACCCGCGGCGCCCTCATCCCGGCGGTCTATCCTGCACGCCAAGCCCGCTCGCTGCGCGGGGGTCCCTCGCGGGGCCGGGCGGTCCCGAGGAGTGCATTGACCGACATAGTCAGCCAAGGAGTCGCCGCCGAGACCGCGGGAGACGGTCGGCAGCGAGCGTTGAGTCCCGCCGCTGCGCAGCGCGTGCTCGCGCGCGGCCGCTGGTGGCGCGACGCGCGCCGCCGCCGGATGCTCGCGCTCGCGGACCTGCTCAGCGCGACGGTCGCGACCGCGGCCGTGCTGCTGCCCGCGAGCGGCAGCCTCTGGGGCTTCGCGCTGCTGCCCGCCTGGCCCCTGGTCGCGAAGCTGATCGGCCTCTACGACCGCGATCACCGGGCGCTGCGCCACCTGACCGCCGACGAGGTTCCGGGCATCCTCTGCTGGACCGCCGTCTGCACGTCGCTGGCCGTCGTCCTGCTGACCGTGACCCCGGGCGGGGGCGTGGGCTGGCTCGCCGCGCTGCTGATGTTCGCGGTCGCCTCGGCGCTCGCGATCGGCGCCCGCGCGGCGACCCGCTGGCTCTGGTGGCAGCTGATGCCGCCCGAGCGCCTGGCCGTGATCGGCTCCGGCGACGTCCTCGCCTCGGTACGGCGCAAGCGGGCGCTGCTGGGCGCGATGCACTTCGAGGTCGTCGCCGACGAGGAGATCGGGGCGCTCGACGGCGGCGCGGAGCGGCTCGCCGCGCTGCGCGAGTTGACCGCGCGCGCGGACCGGATCCTGGTCGCCGCCGACGGGGTGGAGGAGGAGCTGATCGGCGAGCTGAAGGCCCTCTGCCGGCGCAGCCAGGCCAAGCTCAGCGTCGTCGCGCCCCTGCGGGGCCGCGCGCTGCCGGCCGGGCGGCTGACCCGCATCGCCGACCTGCCGATCGTCGAGTACAACACCTGGGATCAGTCGCGCTCCACGATCCTGATCAAGCGGCTCGTCGACCTCACCGTCGCGACGCTCGGGCTGATCGTCCTCGCGCCGGCGCTGATCGCGATCGCGATCGCGATCAAGCTCGACAGCCGCGGGCCGGTGATCTTCTCCCAGATCCGGGCCGGGCTCGACGGGCGGCCGTTCCGGATGTACAAGCTGCGCACGATGCACGTCGACGCGGAGGCGCGGCTCGACCGCCTCGTCGACCTGGGGGCGCTCGAGGAGCCGGTCTTCAAGCTCCGCGACGATCCGCGCGTGACCCGGGTCGGGCGCGTGCTGCGGCGCTTCAGCATCGACGAGATCCCGCAGCTGCTCAACGTGCTGGTCGGTGAGATGAGCATCGTCGGGCCGCGGCCGGAGCAGGTCGAGCTCGTCGCCCGCTACCGCTCGGAGGCCCGCGCGAGGCTGGCCGCCAAGCCGGGCCTGACCGGGCCGATGCAGGTGTCGGGCCGCGGCGAGCTGACCTTCTCCGAGCGGCTCACGATCGAGATCGAGTACGTGGAGAACCCGACCCTGG
>CAZARJ010000495.1:0-1521 GCA_964487515.1 uncultured Conexibacteraceae bacterium
TCGCCGGCGGCGAGCTGCTCGCGGAAGCGGCTGAAGATCAGCAGCGCGTAGTCGATGCCTGCGCCGAGGCCGAGCATGACCGCGATCGTGGTCGCGAACTCGGGGATGCCGAGCGGCTTGGCGACCGCCGCGAGAACCATCTGGCTGAGCACGACGCCGACCAGAGCCCCGACCAGGGTCACGAACATCGCCGCGAGCGAGCGGAAGAGCAGGGTGAGCAGGAGGATGGCGATCGCGATCCCGACCAGCTCGCCGACGGGCGCCTCCTGCTGCGCGGCGACGTCGACCAGCACGCCCCGCGCCTCCACCTGCACGCCGTCTCCCTCCGCGCTCCGCGCCGCCGCGAGCAGCGCCTCGCCGTCCGCCTTCTCGACATCCGTCGGCTGCAGGTCGTAGCTGACGGTCGCGAGCCCGGTCCGCCGGTCGGGCGCGAGCAGGCCATCCTTCCCGAGCGGATCGGTGACCGCGCTCACGTGCGGCAGCTCGCGGATCCGGCTCAACGCCTCTTCGACGTTGCCGCGGGCGGGAGCGGAGTCGAGGCTGCCGCGGTTGCTGGTGAACACGATCTGGCTCTGCACCCCGGCGGCGGCCGGGAACTTCGCCTCGAGCAGATCCTGCGCTTTCTGCGCCTCGGTGCCCGGGATCGAGAAGTCGTCGGGCGCGGAGCCGTTCTGGGAGCCGATGATCGCGCCGACGAGAACGACGCCTACGATCAGGCCGATCAGACCCCGCTTCCAGTGGGCATGCAGGGCGCGGGCGACGGTGGCGAGGAGGCTTGGCACCCGCGGCAAGCTAGCAATTGGCCGGCGGCGCCCAAATTTTTCAGGGCGCGGCGGCTCGCATCACGATCGCTTCCCCGTCACGTTTCGGGCTCGCACCATGAGGGTCGCGGACGGGACGACGGTGCCGTTGACGTAGCTCGACATCCGCGACGCTGAAGTCCCCAGCCGGCGCGCGAACTCGGCCTGGAGCAGGCCGCTCCGCTCGACCAACTGGCGCAGCTCGGCGGCAACCAAGGCCCGTTCCTCGGCCTCCGCTCGCGCTCGGGCCGCCCCGATCGCACGCTCGAGCAGCTCCGCGGTCCCGTAAGGACGTGAGTGACTCAGGACCTCTTCGATCTGGCGTGCCGTCCGGCCCCAGGGATCGGCATCGACGGCGTCGGCCAACCGCCTCCAGTCGCCGATGTCCCCGCGCTCCAACGCCGCCTGCACCGCCTCCGTGGGCCAGCTCCCGACCGGATCCTCCGGCGACGAGCTCACGTTCCTGAACGCAACGCTCATCGCTTCTCCCCCCGCGCGAGGAGCATGGCATCCGCCAGCTCCTCACAGACGCGGCGGACATGCTTCCAGTCCGTCCACTCACCGGAGAGGTTGCGGTAATCATCGAGCTCACGAGTTACCGACGGGTCCGCGGGCCGCGGATCTGCGAGCTGGCGGACGAGCTGTGTGGCCACCCCTTCACCTGGCTTTTCCGGAGACGCGATGAAGCGTTGATCGCCGTAGTAGTCATCGATCGCAGCCA
>CAZARJ010000496.1:0-1515 GCA_964487515.1 uncultured Conexibacteraceae bacterium
TCGTGCTCGCCTCCGCCATCTACTCGACGATCGTGCTCAACGACATCGAGGCCGAGGCCGCCGATCAGATCCGCGTCAACGTCACCGCGCAGCAGTACGCGTGGCGCTTCGACTACCCGGAGGAGGGCGTCACCTCGACCGAGCTCCACGCCCCGGAGGGCACCCAGCTCGAGCTGCATCTGAATTCGCTCGACGTCGTGCATTCCTTCTGGGTCCCCGAGTGGGGGATCAAGCGGGATCTCGTCCCGGGGGCGGATCTTCCCGGCGGGCAGGACATCGACAGCGTCACGCGCGTGACGCCGGACGTGAAGGGCGTCTACTCCGTCGTCTGCGCCGAGCTGTGCGGCTGGGGGCATTCGACGATGCGCGCCGCCGCCGTGGTCGAGTCGCAGGAGGACTTCGACGCCTGGGTCAAGGACCAGCCGAAGATTCCGGAGGGCAACGCGGGAGCGGGAGCGGCCGGTGGCCAGGGTGCGGGCGTCTATGACAAGGTCGGCGAGTAGTGCCGGGGAGGGCCTGAGACCGTGCCGGTAGCGTTGCGTCGCCCGGGCCTCACCAGGGCCGGGCTCGGGATGCTGGTCGGCGGGGCTCTGGGCTTCGGCCTGGTGGTCGCCCTGCGCGCGATCAGCGGCCTCGAGATCTTCCAGACCGAGCAGACGGGCTATCCGCACGTGATCGTCCCCGCGATCACCGCCCCCCTCGGCTTCCTGGTCGGGCTCGGCTGCTTCGACTACTGGTTCCGCTGGGCGGCCGGGCGGCCCACGGTCCCCGAGGATCACTCCCAGCACGGCGCCCGCGGCTGGCGCGACTACCTGCGCTTCAACACCGATCACAAGGTGATCGGCATCCAGTACGTCGTGACCACGTTCGCCTTCTTCCTGATCGGCGGGCTGATCGCGATGCTGATGCGCGCCGAGCTCGCCAGCCCCGGCACGCAGGTCGTCGACCCGGGCCTCTTCAACGGGCTCTTCTCGACCCACGCGGCGATCATGATCTTCCTCTTCATCATCCCCGTCTTCGCGGGCCTGGCCAACTACGTGCTGCCGCTGATGATCGGGGCGCCCGACATGGCGTTCCCGCGCCTCAACGCGCTCAGCTTCTGGATGCTCCCGATGGCCGGCATCCTCTTCATGACCAGCTTCCTGATGCCGGGCGGCGCCTTCGACGCGGGCTGGACCGGCTACGCGCCGCTCTCCACCGGGGCGCCACTGGGGCAGTCGTTCTTCAACATCGGCGTGCAGTTCGCGGGCGCCTCATCCGTCGCCACGGCACTCAACTTCCTGGTCACGATCATCACCATGCGCGCGCCGGGGATGACCTTCTGGCGCATGCCGCTGCTCGTCTGGGCGAACCTCTCCACCTCGCTGCTCGTCGTCGCCGCGACCCCGTTCATCGCCGGCGCCCAGTTCATGGTCCTCTTCGATCGCGCCCTGGGGACCAACTTCTTCCAGGTGGCCGCGGGCGGCGACGTGATCAGCTACCAGCACATCTTCTGGTTCTACTCCCACCCGGCCG
>CAZARJ010000497.1:0-1510 GCA_964487515.1 uncultured Conexibacteraceae bacterium
GGCCTCGGCGTGGGCGCCGCCCGTGCCGCCGCGATCGACGCCGGCGCGCTCCGTGGCGCCCCCGGCTCGCACGCGCGCCTCCGCGGACCCGTCGCGGGCACGCCACGGCACAGCTTCGGGACCGTCCGCGCTCCGCTTCAGACCCCGCGCGGCAAGGTCATGCTCGTCGCCCGCGAGCCGGTTCCCGAGCTGCCGGTCGGCGGCATCGTCGAGGCCCGCGGGACCCTCGCCGAGCCGAGCCCCTTCTGGCGCCCCATCCTCGCCCGGCAGGGGATCCGGCTCGAGCTACGGGCTGGCCGGATCCGCCCGACGGCGTCCCGCCGCGGCGGCATCGCGGGGCTTCTCGACGGGCTCCGGATGCGCGCCGAGCGCGCCCTGGACGCCGACATGAGCGCGGCGCAGGCCGCGCTCGCCCGCGGCTTCGTCCTCGGCCAGGACGACCGCATCGAGCCCCGCGTGCGCGAGCAGTTCCGGCGCTCCGGCCTCAGCCACCTGTTGGCCGTCTCCGGCCAGAACGTGATCCTGCTCGCCGTCCTCGCCGGCCTCCTCCTGGGGCTCTTCGGGGTGCCCCTGCGCGGCCGCCTGCTGATCACGCTGCTCCTCGTCGGCCTCTACGTACCCGTCGCCGGGGCCGGCCCCTCGATCCAGCGCGCGGCCGTGATGGGCGCCGCGGGGATCCTCGCGACGCTCGCCGGCCGCCCCGCCGACCGCGCCTATCCGCTGCTGCTGGCGGCCGCCGCGACCCTGGCGATCAACCCCCGCTCCGCCGGCGACGCCGGCTGGCAGCTCAGCTTCGCCGCCGTGGCCGGGATCACGCTCTGGGCCGCGCCCCTGCGCGAGCGCCTCGCGACGGCGCTGCCCGCGCGGCTGCCCGCCCGCCTGCGGCGCCCGCTCGCCGATGCCGCCGCGCTGACCCTCGCCGCCACGCTCGCGACGGCGCCGCTGATCGCGCACTCCTTCGAGCGGCTCTCGCTCGCGGCGCTGCCCGCGAACCTGCTCGTCACGGCGCTGATCGGCCCCGTTATGTGGCTCGGGATGCTGATCGCGATGCTCGGCCAGCTTCCCGCCCCGCTCGCGCTCCCGCTCGGCCCGCTCGGCTTCGCCACCGGCCTTCTGATCGGCGCCGTCGCCGCGATCGCGCGCGCCTTCGCGGCCCCGTCCTGGGCCGAGCTCCCCGTTGCCCTGAGCGCCCCGGCGGCCCTCGTCTCGGGCCTCGTGCTGCTCGTCGCCGTCCCGGCGGGGATCGCCGTCTGGCGCCGCCGCCGGGGGCTCGGCCCGCCGGCGCTCGCCGCCCTCGGCCTCTCGCTGCTCGTCCTGCTGCTGGCCGGCCCGGCCGCGCTGCCCGGCCCGAGCGCGTCCGGGCCACCCGCGCGCACCCTGCGCATCACCCAGCTCGACGTGGGCCAGGGCTCGGCGGTTCTCCTGCAACCCCCGCGCGGGGCGCCGATCCTCGTCGACGGGGGCCCGCCCGGCGGCGCCGCCCTGCGCGCGCTGCGCGAGCTGGGCGTGG